>CAYXZN010000101.1:0-7514 GCA_964469325.1 uncultured Steroidobacteraceae bacterium | reverse complement strand
GCGCGACTTTCGGCGCGCCGGGCAGGAGCTCGACGAAGCGCAGCGCACGGAGCTCGAGCAGCTCCAGGGACGGCTGGTGGAGCTGGAGGTGGCCTTCCAGCGCAACATCAACGAGCACCGGGACTGGATCGAGGTGACCCGCGAGCAGCTCGCCGGCCTGCCCGACGACTACGTCGAGCGGCTCTCCCCCGGGGAGCAGCCGGGCACCTACCGCGTCACCCTGGACAGCCCCGACCTCGAGCCGTTCATGCGCCAGGCGCACGACCGATCGTTGCGCGAGGAGCTGTTCCGGAAGAACTGGAACCGGGCGGTCGAGGCGAACCGCCCCCTGCTGGCCGAGGCGCTGCGGATCCGCCAGCGGATCGCCGGCATCCTGGGCCAGCCGACCTGGGCGCACCACGCGCTGGAGGTGAAGATGGCGGCCCGCCCGGAGCGGGTCGAGGCCTTCTACGCCGACCTGCTGCCGCCGCTGCGGCGCAGCGCGACGCGCGAGCTGGCCACCATGGGCGAGCTGCTGGCGCGTGATGCCGGCCCCGACGCAACCGTCGCCACCTGGGACTGGCGCTACTACGACAACCGGCTCCGCGTGGACCGGTACGGGGTCGACCCGGACCTCGTCAGCGAGTACATGCCGCTGCATCGGGTGATCGAGGGGATGTTCGAGCTGGCCGGCGAGGTCTTCGGCGTCGCCTTCCGCCGCGTGCCCGACGCTCGTGCCTGGCACGAGACGGTGGAGCTGTACGAAGTCCGCGACCGCGACTCGGACCGGCTGCTGGCCCACTTCTACACCGACCTGTTCCCCCGGGAGGGCAAGTTCAACCACGCCGCCGCCTTCCCGCTGGTGGTCGGCCACCGCCGAGCCGATGGGAGCTACGAGCAGCCCATCACCGCCCTGGTCACGAACTTCACCCCGCCATCGGCCGATCGCCCGTCGCTGCTGCGCCACGGGGAGGTGAAGACCCTCTTCCACGAGTTCGGCCACGTGCTGCACATGTCGCTGACGACCGCCGAGTTCGCCCGCTTCAGCGCCGCCAACACGGAGTGGGACTTCGTGGAGGCTCCGTCCCAGATCATGGAGCACTGGACCTGGGACGCCGAGGTGCTGGGCCGGTTCGCGCGCCACTACCGGACCGGCGAGCCGATCCCCCGTGAGCTGGTCGACAACATGGTTGCCGCCCGCCAGCTGAACGCCGCCATCCACACCTCCATCCAGGCCTTCTACGGCACCCTGGACCTGGCGATCCACGACGGGAATCCCGAGCCGGACCTGGACGCCGCGCTGCGCCTGACGTACGGCGTGACCGGCTTCCCGTACCCGGAGGGCACGTTCATGCTGTCCGGCTTCGGCCACCTGATGGGCGGCTACGACGCGGGCTACTACGGCTACCTGTGGGCCGAGGTGATCGGCGACGACATGTTCAGCCGCTTCGTGGAGGAAGGGGTGACGTCCTCGGCGGTCGGCGGCGAGTACCGGCGCAAGGTGCTCGAGCCCAACGGGATCCTCTCCGGCGACGAGCTGGTGCGCTCCTTCCTGGGGCGCGACCCGACCCCCGAGACGTTCCTGCGGCTGAACGGCCTGCTCGACGGGGAGTGATCCCCCGCCGCCCCGGCTCGGCCGCCCTGGCCACGCTGGCCATGGTGCTGGCCGCGTTCTGCTGGGGTGTGGCGGCCGTCATCGCCGGTTTCGCCAAGGTGCGCACCACCTGCCCCTTACGGCTGCTCCGAGGCCCATTCCGTCGCCAGGCGTGCATCAGCGCTGACATCTGACACGGAATCAAGCGTCTCCACGGGATAAGGGGCACGGAGTGCCCATCTGGCAGGAAGCGGCGACGACCGGCGGGGGGTGGGTGCCGTTCCCCCGGTCGCGTCGAAACGGCAGGGGTTTCGACCGTCGCTTGTGGGGCGCGGGTCAGCCGGCGGTGAAACGCCGGGCGCTTCGAACGGCGGCCGAACCGCCCGGTATCAGCTCCTGAGCCATCGCTTGAAACTCCGGGCGTGTCAATCGCGGGAAGAAGCGTCGGCCGGCAAGCCGCGATCGTCGACTCAAGCGTCGGGGGTTTGCGCGCGTGGCGCCAGGCCCGCTACCTCGCGTCCTGTCGACGCGAGATCACGGCAATGCCCGCCACCAGGGCGGCCGTCGCAGCCCCGATCATCACGACCACCACCGTTCCGAGCACGCGGTGCAGCTTCACGGGAGGCTCAGTAGTAATCGGCGCAGGAGAGGAAGTAGCCGCAGCCGCGGCAGATCAGCTTGCACTTCCGTCCTTCCATGGCCGATCCGCAGTTGGCGCAGGTGCGCATCAGCGCGTCCGGGTCAGCCGCGGTCGGGACGGGTCGCACCGGCGAGGCAGGGCGGACGGGCGGCTGCGCGGTCAGGGTCAGGATCGATCCCGGCTGCTGCACGCGGGGAGGATAGCCGGCAGAGCCCGCGCGAACTCACGTTGTTGCCGCAGCTAGCCTCCGGCGGCCGTCCGGGCCCTTTCCACGTCATCAGGACCGATCACCAGCTGACCGGTGTTCGAGACGTAGACCAGGTCGACGTTCACGCCGGCATCCGCGATCCGTCGCATCACCCGGCCCAGCTCGCCCGGACGATCCTCGAGCTCGACCAGCACGACCTCGCGCTCGCCGCGGCACTCCATCCCGGCTGCCTCGAAGGCGCTGCGCGCCGCGGAAGCGTCGTCGACCAGAACGTGCATGATGCCCTCGCCCCCGCACTCGAACCCACAGCCGCCGCTGAGGTTGATTCCGGCCCTGCCGGCAGCCTCGCCCAGATCGGCGATGGTGCCCGGGACGTTGCGAAGGACCACGGTGAGATCGGTCGGCATTGGAGCTCCTCAGGTACTGAAGTGGAGACCGATAGCCTCCGCTCCCAGGCGGGCATCGGTCAAGTCTTCGAACACGCCGCGGGGGGCTTGCGCGGGCTGCGATAAGGGAGAGTGATGGTTCGACGCCTGCTGCGCCTGACGCTGGTCGTGCTGCTGGGGCTGGTGGTGGGCGTGGCCGGCTACGTGGCGCTCCAGGTGGCCCAGAACCCCGGGCCGCGCGACGCGCCGGGCTGGGAGCTGATGGCCGAGCTGCCGAACGGACGCGGCGAGACGGCCGGGGCGGTGGCGGGCGGGCGGCTGTGGGTGATCGGCGGGCTGGCAGGGGTGAGCGCCCAGGCCAGCGCGGAGGTGTCGGTCTATGACCCTGCCTCAGACGCCTGGTCGACAGGGCCGTCGCTGCCAGCCGCGCGGCACCACGCCGCCGCGGTCGGCCTGGACGGGGTGGTGTACGTGGGCGGCGGTGGGCCATCGGTCGCCGATTGGACGCCGCAGGCCTCCTTCTGGGCCCTGGACGCCGATGCTGATGGCGGAGCCGATGCCGATGCGGGCGCCTGGCGCGAGCTGGCGCCGATGCCGGAGGCGCGCCTCGGACACCGGATGGTGGCCGTGGACGGGCTCGTGTACGTCGTGGGCGGGATCGGCGAGACCGGGAGCGTCCTGGTCTACGACCCGGCAGCCGATGCCTGGACCACCGGGACGGAGATGTCGGTGTCGCGGGACCACCTGGCGGTGGTGGTGGTCGACGGGGAGATCTGGGCCATCGGGGGGCGAGGCGGCGGGCGGAACCACGCCCGGGTGAACATCTACGACCCGACCGCCGACGCGTGGCGCGAGGGTCCGCCACTGCCGGAGGCCACCAGCGGCGCGTCGGAGGGAGTGGTGGGGTCGGTGATCTTCCTGTCCGGCGGGGAGGACCCCGGTGGCCGGGTGATCGACGGGCACTGGCGGCTTGATGTTTCTGCGGCCTCGCCCTCCTGGGAGCCGCTGCCCGCTCCCCCGCTGGTGGTCCATGGCGCGCCGGGGTTCGGGGTGGGCGGGCGGTTCTACGTGATCGGCGGGTCACTGCGGCCGGGAGGCCAGTCTTCGCTCGCCTGGACCGGCGCGACGCAGGTCTACGAGCCGTAGGTCGAGCCGGTTCTCGACCCGTCCCCGGCGCAGGTCGTGCAGGTCCGGATGGGTGAAGAGTGGTCAGCGTCAAAGAATGGCACTACCCAAACTGCGCCAGAAGTACTACGGTTACCGATTACCGAGGAACGGCAACGGACCGCTTCCCAATGCCTGGGGGAGTACGAGATGGTCAGCGCAGCGAACGCGAACGAACTCGCGAAGATAGTGATCCTCACCGAGGAGGACCTGGCGGAGACCGAGCAGGCCTACCTCGACGCCGAGCGCAGCTGGGGTGACGCCATGCGGCGCTGCGCCGCCGGGATCGTGGGCGAGGACGCGGTCGCCGCCGCCCAAAAGGCGTGGCTGGAGCTGGGCGAAAAGCGACGATCCACCACCGCACGGCTGGAGCAGCTACGTCGCGAGCTCTACGAGCAGCGCCGCCGCGAGCTGGCTGCCGGGTCGCTGGCCGATATCATCACCGACCATGAAGCCGCTCGCCGGTCCGCGCGCCGCAAGCTCCAGTCGACCAACGGCCACAGCTCGATCATCAGGCGCCTGCTCGGTCGGGACCAGCTCCACGACTGACCGCCCTCGTGGCTGAGGGCCGCGATCCCTATCGCATTCTCCAGGTCGACCCCGGAGCCGACGCCGAGGTCATCGCGGCCGCCTTCCGGGTCCTCGCCCGAAAGCTCCACCCCGACTCCGGATCCGCTGACGCCGCGCGCATGGCCGAGCTGAACTGGGCCTACGGTCTGCTCCGCGATCCCGCCTCCAGGGCGCGGCACGACCGTGACCGCCGGCTGGGTCGCGCGGAGTCGGCCCCGCCCGCGCGTCCGACCGGGCGGGATGGAGTGGGCCGCAGCCCCGACTCCGGCGTGGGCGGCGCGCGGCTCGACTTCGGCCGGTACAGCGGCTGGACCCTGCGCGAGGTCGCACGACGCGACCTGGACTACCTGCGCTGGCTGAGCCGCCACTCGTCGGGCGCCCCCCTGCGGGAGGAGATCTCCGCGCTGCTGTGGGAGCTGGACCCCGACGCCGCGCGGGCGGCCCATCGCGCCGGCCGCAACCGCCGCTAGCTCCGTCCGAGGTCAGCCGCCCAGGCGGCGACGCAGCTCCTCGTTGACCGCGCGCGGGTCGGCGCGGCCGGCGGTCCACTTCATCACCTGGCCGACCAGGAAGCCATAGATCTGCTGCTTGCCGGCCCGGTACTCCGCCACCTGCTCGGGGTGCTCGGCGATCACCGCCTCGACCGCCTCGCCGATCGCGCTCTCGTCGCGGACCTGGCCCAGCCCCTCGCGCTCGATCACCGTCTTCGGCGACTCACCGCTCTCGAAGACACGGGCCAGCACCGCCTTGGCGTTGGTACCCGACACCCGGCCCGCCTCCACCTCGCCGATCAACTCGGCCAGCCCCTCGGGCGGCAGCGCGACGCGATCGGCGCGCAGCCCTTCGGCAGCGCGCTGGTTGAGCAGCCGGCTGAGCTCGCCCGTCACCCAGTTGGCGGCCGCCTTGGGCGTGACGCCCATCGGCGCACCTTTCGCGAGGACCTCCTCGAAGTACGCCGACAGCGCCAGGTCCGCGGTCAGCACCCCCGCGTCGTACTCGGAGAGGTGGAGCTGCTCCACGTACCGCGCCCGCCGCTGCGCGGGCAGCTCTGGCAACCGTTCCCGCAGCTCTGCGATCCATTCCGGCGAGGGGCGCAGCGGCGGCAGGTCCGGCTCGGGGAAGTAGCGGTAGTCCATCGCCTCTTCCTTTGACCGCTGCGACACGGTGCGGTCGCCCCGCTCGTCCCACCCGCGCGTCTCCTGCACCACCGGCTCGCCGCGGTCCAGGAGCTCTGCCTGGCGCTCGATCTCGTAGGCCATGGCGCGCTCGAGCGAGCGGAAGCTGTTCAGGTTCTTGACCTCGACCTTGGTGCCGTAGGCATCGGCCCTTACCGGGCGCAGGCTCAGGTTGCCCTCGATCCGCATCGAGCCGGCCTCCATGTCGGCGTTGGATGCGCCGATGTAGCGCAGGATCTCGCGCAGCGTCTCCCCGTAGGCCCGCGCCTGGGCCGGCGTCCGCAGGTCGGGCTCGGTGACGACCTCCATCAGCGGCACGCCCGCCCGGTTGAAGTCGACCAGCGAGTAGCCCCGCCCACCGTGCTGCATGCGCGCCGTGTCCTCCTCGAGGTGGGCGCGGGTGATGCCGATGGTCACCGCCCCGTTCTCGGCCGGCACCGGCACCTCGAGCCGCCCGTTCGCCGTCAGCGGCAGGACGTACTGGCTGATCTGGTAGCCCTTCGGCAGGTCCGGGTAGAAGTAGTTCTTGCGCGCGAAGATCGAGCGCGGCGCGATCGTGCACCCGGTCGCGAGCCCGAACATCACCGCCATTCGCACCACTTCGCGGTTGAGCACCGGCAGCACGCCGGGGTAGCCCAGATCGACGAGGCTCGCCTGCGAGTTAGGCGGCGCGCCGTACCGCGTTGCCGATCCGGAAAAGATTTTGCTCTTCGTCGCGAGCTGGGCGTGAATCTCGAGCCCGATGACCACTTCGAACGTCATGCCTCGTCCCTCAGGCGTAATCCGGCGGCACGCGCCGGTGCCAGTCCGTTTCGAGCTGAAATGCGTGCGCCACGCCGAGCAGCTTCGCCTCCTCGAGGTGCGGCGCGATGAGCTGAAGGCCGACCGGCAGATCGCGCACGAAGCCGCACGGCATTGACAGGGCGGGCAGCCCCGCGAGATTGGCGCCGCTCGTGTAAATGTCGTTGAGGTACATGGCGATCGGGTCGCCGGTCTTCTGCCCGATCTCGAACGCCGGCGTCGGCGTCGTGGGGCCCGCGATGAGGTCCACCGACTCGAAGGCACGGCGGAAGTCGTCGCTGATGAGCTGGCGGACTTGCTGCGCCTTGAGATAGTACGCGTCGTAGTACCCTGCGGAGAGCACGTAGGTGCCCGTGAGGATGCGCCGCCGAACCTCCTCGCCGAAGCCCTCGCCGCGGTTGCGCTCGTAGAACGACGCAAGATCGAGCCCGTCCGCGTCGGGCGAGCGGTAACCGAAGCGCACGCCGTCGAACCGCGACAGGTTCGAGGACGCTTCGGCCGGCGCGACGACGTAGTACGCGGGCACGGATAGCTCGAGGTTGTCGAGCCTGATGCGTTTGATGCGGAAACCGAGCTTCTCGATCTCGCCGAGCGCGGCTTCCACCTGCGCGGCGTTGCCGGCGTCGAGCCCCTCGTCGAAGAAGTTCTCGGCAACGCCGATCGTGAGTGGCGTGCCGCCGCGCTCGCGGATCGCCGCCGAATAGGCGGGCACGGCCAGATCGAGCGACGTGGAGTCGCGCGGGTCGAGGCCGGCCATGACCTCGAGCAGCAGCGCGGCGTCCTCGGCCGTCTGCGTGAGCGTGCCGGCCTGATCGAGGCTCGACGCGAACGCAATCATGCCGTAGCGCGAGACACGCCCGTACGTGGGTTTGAGGCCCGTGATGCCGGTCAGCGCGGCGGGCTGGCGGATGGAGCCGCCCGTGTCCGTTCCCGTTGCGGCGCCCGCCAGGCGCGCGGCGACGGCAGCCGCAGACCCGCCCGACGATCCGCCACGGAC
>CAYXZN010000100.1:0-7530 GCA_964469325.1 uncultured Steroidobacteraceae bacterium | reverse complement strand
GAAGCAGCGAACGCCGGTGTCCATGGCGGCGATCACGTTCGCCAGTGCCGTTCCCCGCGTGTCGTGGAAGTGCATCGCCAGCCGATCGACACCGATGCCGGCCGCTCCCAGCGCGCCCAGCACGCGGGTGACGTCCGACGGAACCGCCACCCCGACCGTGTCGCTGATCGCCAGCTCGTCCACGCCCAGCGACAGCAGCCGCTCGGCGACGCGCACCACGGCCGCGCTCGCCACCTCGCCCTCGTACGGGCAGCCGAACGCGGTCGAGACGTACGCGCGCAGCCACCAGCCCCGCGCCTGCGCGGCCTGGGCGATCGGCTCGAAGGCGGCCAGCGACTCGTCAACGCTCATGTTGATGTTCCGCCGAGCGTACGAGTCGGTGGCCGCGGTGAAGAGGCAGACGGCGTCGACGCCCGCGGCGACGGCCCGCTCGAGGCCCCGCTGGTTGGGGACCAGCACCGGGTAGCGGACACCGTCGCGGCGCTCGAGGCGGGCGAGCAGCTGATCGGCGTCGGCGAGGGCCGGGATCGCCCGCGGGGAGACGAGGCTGGTGGTTTCGATCTCCCGCAGCCCGGCATCGGCTAGGAGGCGAATGAAGGTCAGCTTGTCGTCGGTCGAGAGCGCCACCGGCTCCGCCTGGAGCCCGTCGCGCGGCCCGACCTCGAAGATGCGCACCTCCGTTCCGTCCAAGGCTCCCATCTTATCGGCGCCTCACGAGCTCTCGACCTCGGCCAGCAGCTGCCCGCGCTCCACCTGGTCCCCGACCGATACGTGCAGCCGGACGAGCCGGCCGCTGACGGGCGCGACCACGGCGTGCTCCATCTTCATCGCCTCGATCACGACCACCGGCTGGTGCGCGGCGACGTCGTCGCCCTGCCCGGCGCGCACCGCCACCACCCGCCCCGGCATCGGCGCCGTGAGCGACGAGGACTCCCCTCCGGCCTGGGCGGCGTGGCGCACCGCCGCCTCCACGCTCGGCGCGGGCGCGACGCGGAAGGCGAGCGACTGTCCGTCGACGGCCACGTGCGCCACTCCGGCGACCACCGCCACCTCTACGCTGCCGGTGGAGCCGGGGGAGCCGAGCCGGACCGAGCGCTCCACCTCGCCGCAGGCCAACCGGAGCACCGGCGCCGCGTTCAGGCGCCAGCCGCCGCTCCACGCGCCGCCGCTCCCGGGGTGCAGGTGCCGGGCGGCGGCCAGCCACGCCTCCTCGGTCGGTTCGGCCGGCTGGGGCAGGGTGAGCGAGTCGAGCGTGTCAACCCTCATCTGGCCGTCGACCATCGGCGCCTGGTGGAGCAGCCAGCGCAGGAAGCGCAGGTTGGTGCGCACGCCCAGCAGGAGCGTGTCGTCGAGGGCGCGGCGCAGGCGGGACAGCGCCTCGTGCCGATCGGCGCCGTGGGCGGCCAGCTTGGCCAGCATGGGGTCGTAGCGGTCGGAGACCACGTCGCCCTCGACCACGCCGGCGTCGACCCGCACCCCCTCGTGCTGCGGCCAGCGGAGACGCGCGACCGCTCCGCTCTGCGGCAGATAGCCGGCCTCCGGCTCCTCGGCGTAGACCCGGGCCTCGATGGCGTGCCCCCGCCATGACACCGAGCGCTGCTCGAAACCGAGCGGCTCTCCGACGGCTATGCGCAGCTGGTCGGCCACGAGGTCGCGCCCGGTGACCAGCTCCGTCACCGGGTGCTCGACCTGGAGGCGGGTGTTCATCTCCAGGAAGTAGAAGCGCCCGTCGGGGGCGAGCAGGAACTCGACGGTGCCCGCACCCACGTAGCCCACCGCGCTCGCCACCGACAGCGCCGCGGCCCCCATCTGCTCGCGGAGCTGAGGCTCGACCACAGGGCCCGGGGCCTCTTCCACCACCTTCTGGTGTCGCCGCTGGGTGCTGCAGTCGCGCTCGCCGAGGTGCACCGCCGCCCCGTGTCGATCGGCGAGCACCTGGATCTCGACGTGGCGCGCGTCATCCAGGTGCCGCTCGAGCACCAGCCGGCCATCGCCGAAGGCGCGCTCCGCCTCCCGGCGCGCCCCGGCCAGCGCATCCGGAAGCTCCTCCGGGGAGCGGACGGTACGCATCCCCTTGCCACCGCCGCCGGCCGACGGCTTGATCAGCAGTGGGTAGCCGATGCGCGTCGCCTCCGCCGCCAGGCTGGCCTCGTCCTGCGCTCGTCCGTCGTAGCCGGGGAGCACCGGTACGCCGTGCTCGGCCGCCGTTCGACGCGCTGCCGCCTTGTCGCCCATGGCCGCGATGGCCGCCGCGGGCGGACCGACCCAGGTCATGCCCCCCGCGGGGACGAGCGCCGCCAGCAGCGGGCTCTCGGCCAGGAACCCGTAGCCGGGGTGGACCGCATGGGCACCGGCTGCGCGGGCTGCGCCGACCACCTCCTCGGCGTCGAGGTAGGAGCCGATCTCCACCACCCCGTCCACGCCGTGCGGCCGGCGGTCGCCGGGCTCCACCGTGGCCAGGACCCGCATGCCGAGGGCGCGCGCGGTGCGCGCGATCCGGGACACGATCTCGCCGCGGTTCGCCACCAGCAGGGTGCCGATCCCGGTCGGGGGCGCGGCAGGCTGGGCCGCTTCGTCGGCGAGCCCGTGGAGGTCGGCCGGGCGCACGCGATGACGGCCGCCCACGCGATGGGCCGGCAGCCGGCCGTCCGCGATCCAGCGCTGGACGGTCCTGGCCGTCACGCCCAGGCGTTCGGCCACCTCCCGCGGCGTCAGCTCCCGCTCGCTCACGTCGCGATTGTCGCCGATGTCGCGCCCAGGGACCGGGGCGGTCGGCCTAGGCGCGCCAGCCGGGAGGCCGCTTCTCCAGGAACGCGAGCAGTCCCTCCTGGCCCTCTGGACTGGTCCGGTGATCGGCGATCAGCCGAACGGTCAGATCGCTGGCCTGCTCCGGCGTCGCGCCGCGCAGCTCGCGGATCAGCGCCTTGGCCGCCCGCAGCGCGGTTGGGCCGGCTGCGGCCAGCTCGCCGAGCAGCTCGTCGATCCTGCGGTCGAGCGCCGGCTCGTCGTCCAGCACCTCGTGGACGAGCCCGATCTGCAGTGCCCGCCGGCTGTCGAAGCGCTGGCCGGTGGGGAAGAGCGCGCGCGCGTGGCCCTCGCCGATCTTGGCGAGCACGAACGGGCTGATCACCGCGGGCAGGATGCCGAGCCGGGTCTCGGTGAAGCCGAAGACCACATCGGCAGTTGCCAGCGCCACGTCGGCGACTGCGCAGAGGCCCATCCCGCCGCCCAGTGCGGCTCCCTGGATTCGGGCGATCACCGGAACGGGGCAGCCGTCGATGCGCTCCAGCATGGCCCGCAGCGCCCTGGCGTCGGCGTGGTTCTCCTCGGTGCCGAGGCCGATGGCGTCGCGCATCCACCCCACGTCCGCGCCCGCGCTGAAGGTCGGCCCCGCTCCCGCCAGGACGACGCCGCGCAGCGCCTGGGGCGGCTCCGACGAGAGGCTCCCGAACGTGTCGGTCAGCTCCGCGATCAGCTGCGGGGTGAAGGCGTTGCGGACCCCAGGCCGCTCGAGCGTGACGCGGGCGAACGCGCCCGACGGACCGCAGCGCTCGACCCGAAGCTCGCTCACCGGCGCCCCCGGACGTAGAAGGGCTCGGCCACCGCCCGGACGCTGGACAGCAGCGGCTCCTCTAGGGCCACCACGTCGGCTTCGCGCGGCAGCGCGGCGAGGGCATCAGCGGACAGGCCGCCGCCGGTCAGCCCGAGCAGCAGGCGCGCGCCCTGCGGGTCGACCGCCTCGACGAGGTAGGCGGCCTCGACGCCGCTGCCGCGGAGGGCGTCCGCGGCGCGCCGCTCCACCTCCTCGGTTCCCGGACCGGGGAGCCGGACCTGGAGCGAACGCCGCTCGGAGGGACCGGCGATCGGCCGCTCGCTGCCCGGGACGCGGCCTCCGGCCAGGGATGCCAGCTCCTCTGGCTCGAAGCGGTACGGGATGGGGCCGGCCGGGTCGAGGACGGCGGGCAGGCCGGCCGCGGCCAAATTGCCGATGGCGATGCGCGCCGGCAGCGGCAGGCTGGTCGTCCCGATCGGCGCCCACGCGGCCAGCGCCCCGGGCGAGGCGAACAGGACGCTGACCGCGTTCCCCTCGCCGTCTCGGGCCAGCATCACCCCGACCTCGACCTCCTCCTCGTCATCGATGGCGCGTTCCAGCGTCCGGCGCGTCTCCTCCTCGCCGCCGGGTGGGATCGGCAGCAGCAGCGTGCTCGCCGTCAGCGCACGGTAGAAGGCCTCGAGGAAGGCAGGGTCGTCGGAGTCGCGGGCGGCCGCCATCGCCTCGAAAAGGGTGGCCGCGCTGACCTCGAGCGTCCCGGTCGGGACGTGGCGGTCGTGGGATCCCGGGGCGGGAGCGTCGGCTGGGTCGACCATGCTGGCCACTGAGCCTACCCGATGGGCGGGAGGCCTGCCGCCGGCACCGGCGGCGGGTAGGATGGGGTCATGCTGACCGGGATCGACCACCTGATCATCGCCACCCCCGACCCGGCCGCGGCCGCGGACGAGCTGGAGTCGAAGGTCGGGCTGCGGGCGACGGCCGGTGGCCGCCACGCCGGGCTGGGGACGTACAACCGTATCGCCTGGCTGGGGGACGCCTACCTGGAGCTGATCGGGGTCGAGGATGCCGAGGCAGCGCGAGGGCACCCGGTCGGCCGATCCGCGGTCGAGGCCCTGGAGCACGGGGGCGGCTTCTGCGGCTTCGCCCTGTCGAGCGACCGGCTGGCTGCCGACGTGGCGCACCTGCGAGCGTCGGGCTCCAGCATCGGCGAGCCCACCCATGGCAGCCGCGAGACCGATGGCGGCGAGCTGGTGGAATGGTGGAGCGCCTTCCCGGAGGAGACTCCGACCGGCGCTCTACCGTTCCTCATCCAGCATGCCCCGACGGGTGCGGAGTGGTCGCCTGCGGCCGTTGCCGAGCGCCAGCAGCTCGCCCATCCCCTGGGCGGTCCGGTGGTTCTTGCCCGGCTCGACCTCGCCGCCGATGATCCGGCCGGCATGGCGGCGGCCCACCACGAGCAGCTCGGGATCGAGTTCTGGGCCGTGACCGACCTCGCCGTGACGAACGTCGGCCGTCACGCCATCCGGCTGGTGCCGACCCGCGAAATGCCAGTCCCCGCGGTGATCACCGTCGGCGCCGAGATCGAGGAGCTGCCGCGCACGGTGGAGGCGCTCGGGGTCCGCTTCGACCTCGAGTACGTCGACCTGCCGCTGCCCGCGCCCAACCGGGCCTGAGGTTCGGATCCGTGGCCGACGAGCCGCTGCACCGCTCCGAGGCGGCGGAGGCTGCGGCGTACGAGCGACGAATCGTGAGCGTGCTGTTCGCCGACCTGGTGGGCTTCACCACGCTCTCCGAGTCGCTGGATCCCGAGGACGTGGCGACCGTCCAGGACGCCTACTTCTCGACGGTGCGGGAGGTGGTCGGGCGGTACGGAGGCCAGCTCGAGAAGTTCATCGGCGACGCCGCCATGGCGGTCTTCGGCGTTCCCATCGCCCGTGACGACGACGCCGAACGCGCGGTTCGCGCCGCCCTCGCGCTGGTGGCGGCCGTCGAGCAGCTGGGCGGCAGAATCGGCCTGGACGAGAACCCGCTCCGCCTTCGGGTCGGCGTCAACACGGGGGAGGTGGTGTGGGCCGACACCGGTCCGGACCGGGGGCGGGTGACCGGCGACACCGTCAACGTGGCGGCCCGCCTCCAGGGCGCCGCGTCACCGGGACAGGTGCTGGTCGGCGCTTCGACGGCGTTGGCCGTCGAAGGATCGGTCGAGCTCGCCGAGCCGACCCTGCTTGACCTGAAGGGGAAGACGGCCGCGGTGCAGGCGTCGACGGTGGTTCGGCTCCGTCCAGACCCGTCCCGCGAGCACGCCCTGGGTCGGCTGCGGGCGCCGATGCTGGGTCGGGAGGGCGAGCTCGCCGCGCTGTCGCGCATGGTCGACGACCTGGGGCCGGGGATCGCGCGGCGGTGCCTGATCCTCGCTCCGCCGGGCGTGGGCAAGAGCCGGCTCGTGAACGAGCTGGCGGCCATCGCCGCCCGTGACGGCGTGCCGGTGCTCCGCGCTCGAGCGCGGCTCGAGGACCACAGCCCGTTCGAGCCGGTGCGACAGCTCGTCTCCGACGCCGTCACGACTGCTGCCAGCGGCGAGCCGCTGGAGGTACTGGGCCGCGCGCTCGAGCTGGTCGGGGTCTCGCCGGCGCGGGCCGAGCACGTCGTCCGCCTCGCGGCGACCCTGACCGGTGACCGGGAGGGAGGCGAAGGCGACCGGGAGGCGCGCTTCTCCGCGTGGCTGGAGGCGCTCGACGCGCTCGTCGCCGGACCGGTGGTGTGGCTCCTTGAGGATCTCCACTGGGCCAGCCCGGACCTGCTCCAGTTCCTGTCCCACGCCCACGGGGCGCCCGGCCGAGGACGGCTGGTGGTCGCAACCGCACGTCCCTCGCTGCTCGCGCGCGAGCCGGGCTGGACCGCGCATGACCCGGAACGTGGCGTGGTCCGGCTCGACCTCGGCCCGCTCGCGGGTGGCGCAGCCAGAGCGCTGGTGGAGGCCCTGGTGGGCTCGGCGCTCCCGCCGCCGCTGGTCGAGCGGATCGTCGAGCGCTCGGACGGCAATCCGCTCTTCATCGAGGAGCTGCTCCGGACATGGGTCAGCGTCGGGGTCCTCGTGGCCGGCGGCGCCGGCGGGTGGCGGCTCGCATCCCCCGCCGACGACGTCCCGCTGCCAGCGACCGTTCAGTCGCTCTACGCGGCCCAGCTCGACGACCTGCCGCCGGAAGCGCGGCGCGTCGCGCGGCGCGCGGCCGTCGCCGGACGGCGCTTCGCGGAAGCCTGGCTGGCGCCGCTCGATGCCGGCGATCCGCAGGCGCTCCGCGCGCTCACCACCCGCGCGCTGGTCAGCGGACCGACCGACGACCGCCTCGGGCCGTCCTACGCCTACCGGCACGCGCTGCTGCGAGACGCCGGCTACGCCAGCCTTGCCCGCGCCGAGCGGGCGCGGCTGCACCTGCGCCTGGCGGAATGGCTCCAGGAGGCAGCCCGGCATAGCGCCGTCCAGCTCGCGCCGGAGATCGCGGATCACTACCTCCAGGCGCTTCGGTCGCTGCCTTCGCTGGCCACGGCGGGCGACGGTGCGACCGACCGCACCGCCCTGTCGCAGCTGACCGCCGGTTGGCTCGACCGCGCCGCCGCGGTGCACGCGGGGTCGGCCGCCCACGCCACCGCGGCCGACGCCCTGCGGACCGCCATCGAGCTGACGCCGCCGGCGGCGCGGCTCGATCTCGCGCGGCGCTGGGCGCGGCTGGGCGAGGTGATCTCGTTCACCGACCACATGGACGACGCGGTGGCGGCGCTTCGCGAGGCGGCGGACCGGCACCGCGTCCTGCTGGCGGAGGGCGACAGGCAGGACAGGGACGAGGCCCGTGCAGGCTTCGCTGCCGCGATCGCGCAGCTCGGCACGGTGCGAATCGAGCAGCTCCAGTTCGAGGAGGCCTCCGCGCTGGCGGAATCGGCGCTAGCCGTGATCGGTGCGGGGGACGACCTGGCGGTCG
>CAYXZN010000099.1:0-7571 GCA_964469325.1 uncultured Steroidobacteraceae bacterium | reverse complement strand
GGCGTGGTCGCCTCGGTCGCCCCGGGCAGACCCGGGGCGCGTCGAATCCATCCCGCCACCCGCACCTTCCAGGCGCTGCGCGTGGCGGTCAACCGTGAGCTCGAGGTGCTCGGCTCGGGGCTGGCGGGCGCGCTGGCCGCCCTGCAGCCGGGCGGCCGCCTGGCGGTCATCAGCTACCACTCCCTCGAGGACCGCATCGCCAAGCGCTTCGTGGCGCGGGAGAGCCGCGACTGCATCGAGGAGCCGCCGCCGCCGGTCTGCACCTGCGGCCACCGGGCGCAGCTGCGCCCCATCACCCGGCGCGTCATCACGCCGCGACCCGACGAGGTCGCGCGGAACCGGCGCGCGCGCAGCGCGCGGCTGCGCGTCGCCGAGAAGCTCGCCGTGTCAGGCGAGGAAGCAGAGAGGTATGGGAGGGCACCGTGAGCAGAGGACGTCCGCGTCACCAGGCGAACCGCCGCCGCATGTACAGCGCGCGCCAGCGCGAGCTGCGCGAGCGGCGACACCGCGCCAGCCGCGAAGAGCAGTACTGGCTGAGCGAGACCGTCGCCGCCATCGAGATCGAGGAGGGGCTCGACTTCGAGGCGCCCACCTCCTGGACGGTGCGGCTGCGCGACCGGGCCAGCGCGGCCTGATCGCGGGCCGGCACGAGCGAGGGACAGATGGCCGTCATAGGCGCCCGTCCGGCGACCGGTATCCCGTGGTTCGGAGGGCGCACGCGGAGCCGGGTGCGGCCCAGGCCGGCGCCACGAGTGGCGTTGCGCGGCGCGGCGCGGCGCGGCCGCGAGATGACGAGCATCCGGGGGTTCCTGGCGGTGATCGTGGCCGCCGCGGGCCTCGGCCTCTTCTATCTGTCCCAGTCCACCCACGTGGCCGCCACCGGCTACCTGATCGAGGACCTGGACGCACGGCTCGGAGCGGTCCGGGCCGAGCAGGAGCGACTGACCTGGGAGATCGCCAGGGCGCAGTCACCCGCGGTGATCGAGCGCCGCGCCCTGGAAGAGCTGCGGCTCGTCCCGCTCGACCACGACGTCATCCGATTCGCACCCGCATCGACCGAAACGACTCGATAGCTGCGGCCGTCAGAGGCGGCCGGAGGGAGTGATGCTCGCCCGCACCGACAGCCGCACCCGCGCGCTCTTCGTGATGGTGGTGGTGGCGCTCGCCGCCGCCGGCATCGGGGCACGGCTGGTCTGGTGGCAGGTGCTCGAGCGCGACCACCTGGTGACGCTGGCGCTCCGCCAGCTCGCCAGCCACGAGGAGGTGCCGGCGAAGCGCGGTGAGATCCGCGACGCGTCGGGGACCCTGCTCGCCACCTCGATCGAGGTGCAGTCGATCTTCGCCACCCCGCCCAGCGTCGAGGACCCGCAGCGGGCGGCCCGGCAGCTCGCGCCGATCCTCGGCGTGGCCGAGGCGACGCTGGCCGAGCGGCTCGCCTCCGACGACGAGTGGGTCTGGCTGAAGCGGCGGGTCGACCACGACGTGGCCGGGCGGGTGCGCGACCTCGGCCTGCGCGGCATCGGCATGCTGCCGGAGACTCGCCGCGCCTACCCGATGCCCGGCGCGGCTCCCGACACCACCGTCGCCGCCCAGCTGCTGGGCTTCGTGAACGCCGACGGGGTCGGCCAGTACGGGCTGGAGAGCGCGCTCCACGCGCGGCTGGCCGGGGAGCCGGGCGCGGTGGTGGCCGACGAGGACGTCATCGGCCGCCAGATCGCCGGCTCGGTCCACGTGCTGAGCGAGCCGGTCGACGGCGCGGACCTGCATCTGACCCTGGACGCCGGCGTGCAGCACCTGCTCGAGTCGGCGCTGTGGGAGACGTACCGGAAGAACTACGCCAAGGGGGCGACCGGGATCGTGATGGACGTCCACACCGGAGCCATCCTGGCGATGGCCAGCTTCCCCAGCTACGACGCGAACCGCTACTCCGAGACCGAGGCCAGCCTCTTCGTCAGCCCTGCCGTCAGCCGTCTCTACGAGCCGGGTTCGGTGATGAAGACGTTCACCGTCGCCGCTGCCCTCGAGGCGGGGGCGATCACGCCGCGCACGACGGTGGTCGACGACAACAACCTCCGCGTGCGCGGGATCCGGATCCAGAACGCGGACCGCTACTGGTACCCCTACGGCCACGGTGAGATCACCGCCGCCGAGGTGCTGGCCCTCTCCAACAACGTGGGGGCGGCGCGCATCGCACTGCTGCTGGGCGGCGAGCGCCTGTACCAGGCGTTCCTGCGCTACGGCTTCGGCGCGCCGACCGGCATCGAGGTGGCCGGCGAGGAGGGCGGCGTGGTGTGGGACCCGGAGAGCCCGAACGCCTCCGGCGAGCTGACGACCGCCCAGAACGCGTTCGGGCAGGGGATCACGGTGACCGCCCTCCAGCTCGCCGCCGGCTATGCCGCGGTCGCCAACGGCGGCACGCTGGTCACGCCGCACGTGGTGGCCGGCTGGACCCCACCCGGCGGGGAGTTCGAGCCGGTGGCGGTGGCTCCCGGCGAGCGGGTGATGGACGAGCGGACGGCACGAACGGTGCTGCGCCTGCTGACCGGCGCGATCGACGAGGGGATCGCCTCGAACGCCGGCGTCCCGGGCTACTCGATCGCGGGAAAGACCGGGACCGCCCAGATCGCCGGACCGGTGACGGTCGGCAGCGGGGCGAACGCGGTGACGCGCTACCAGTACATCGACGGCTGGGTCGACTCGAGCTTCGTGGGCATCATGCCGGCGAGCGAGCCGCGCCTGGTCACGCTGATCCTCATCCACCGCCCCGCCGTCTGGGGGCGGTACCAGATGGTGCAGCGCCCCGAGTCGGTCTTCGCGCGGCTGGCGCCCGAGGTCCTCGACTACCTGGCCATCCCGCCCGACCGGGAAGAGCCGACGGTCGCGACCCGATGAGGCTGCTAGACTCCCCGCCAGCAACCGCAGGTCGTGCCTTGCCTCCCTCGATCCAGCTCGCCGACCTCCTGGCCGTCACCGGCGGCCGCCTCATCGGCCCGACCCGGGTCCGGACCTTCTCCACCGCCGCGGTCGACTCGCGACGCGTGGCCCCGGGCTGCTGCTTCGTCGCCCTGCGGGGCGAGCGGGTGGACGGACACGACTACGTCGCCGACGCGATCGCCGCCGGCGCCAGCGTCGCCCTGGTGGCGCGGTCGGTGGAGCGGCCCGCCGGCTCCGATGCCGCCATGGTCCAGGTCGACGACCCCCTGCTCGCGCTCCAGGAGCTGGCGGCCTGGTGGCGGATGCGCTCGCCGGTGCGGGTGGTGGGGATCACCGGCTCGACCGGCAAGACGATCGCCAAGGAGATCGTGGCCGACGTGCTCTCGCGGCGGCGCCGGGTGCTGCGCAGCGAGGGCAACCTGAACTCGGAGACCGGCCTGCCGATGAGCCTGCTCCACCTCGAGACCGGCCACGAGGCGGCCGTGCTGGAGATGAGCATGTACACGCTCGGCGAGATCGCCCGGCTGTGCGAGATCGCCCGCCCCGAGGTGGGCGTCGTGCTGGCCGTGCACCCGACCCACCTCGAGCGTGCCGGCAGCCTGGACCGCATCGAGCAGGCCAAGTCGGAGCTCCCCGCCGCGCTGCCGCCCGAGGGGCTGGCGGTGCTGAACGCCGACGATCCGCGCGTGGCGCGAATGCGCCAGGTGACGCGGGCCGAGGTGCGCACCTTCGGTGTCGCGGAGCCGGCCGACGTGAGCGCTGAGGAGATCCGGCCGCTGGGGCTGGCGGGGACAGTCTTCCGTCTCCGCACGCCGTGGGGGGAGCGCGAGGTGGTGCTCGGCACGCCCGGGCGGCACCTGGTTCCGGCCGCGCTGGCGGCCGCCGCCGTGGCGGAGCGGCTGGGCCTCGGGCTCGACGAGGTTGCGGAAGGGCTGAGCGCGGGGAGCCGGGCGGCGCACCGGATGGCGATCGAGCGCGCCTCCTCGGGAGCCACCCTGATCGACGACACCTACAACGCCTCGCCGGTGTCGGTGCAGGCGGCGCTCGAGTTCCTGGCCGAGACCCCGGTCCAGCCCGGGGGACGGCGGCTGGCCGTGCTGGGCGACATGCTCGAGCTCGGCCCCGACGAGGAGCGGCTGCACCGCGAGATCGGCGATCGGGCGGCGGAGGTGGTGGACGGGCTGCTGGCGGTCGGGCCGCGGGGCCGCTGGATCGCCGACGCGGCCCGAGCCGCCGGACTGTCCGCGGTCGGCGAGGCCGACGACGTGGCCGATGCGGTCGACCGTCTCGACGCCAGCCTCGCCCCCGGGGCGCGCGACCTGCTGCTGGTCAAGGGGTCCCGCGGGGTGGAGCTCGACCGGCTGATCGAGGCGCTGACCGGGGCGCGGGAGACGGTCTCCTGATGCTCGACATCCTGCTCGCCCTGCTGCTGGCCTTCGGCGGCGTGGTCCTGCTGGGGCCGGTCTACATCGGCCTCCTCGGGCGGCTCGGCTTCGGCAAGCAGATCCGGACTGACGGCCCGATGGGGCACTTCGGGAAGACGGGCACCCCGACCATGGGCGGGATGCTGCTGGTGGTGGTGGTGATGTTCCTCGCCATGGCCATGCGGATCGAGGACGTCAGCACCCTGACACCCATGCTGACCCTGGTCGGGGTCGGCATCCTGGGCGCCATCGACGACTACGTGAACGCGCGGTCGGGGATCGGGGTCCGCCCCCGCTTCAAGCTCGTCTGGCAGACCATCGTGGCGCTGCTGGCCGCCTTCTACATCCAGCGCCACTTCGCGGTCGACCAGCTCAACGTCCCGCTGGTGGGAGTGATCGGGATCGCGCCGATCATCTTCATCCTGCTGGTGGCGTTCGTGATCATCGGCACCAGCAACGCGGTCAACCTGACCGACGGGCTCGACGGCCTCGCGGGCGGCGTCCTCATCTTCAGCTTCGTCGCCTACCTGCTGATCGCCCTGGTCGGGGCGGAGGGCGTGAAGAACTCGCAGCCCAACCTGGCGGTCTTCTGCGCGCTGATCATCGGCGCGCTGATGGGCTTCCTGTGGTTCAACGTGCACCCTGCCGAGCTGTTCATGGGCGACGCGGGGGCGCTCTCGCTGGGGGCGACGCTGGCCGTGGTCGCCACCCTCACCGGGCAGCTGCTGCTGCTGGCGCTGATCGGCGCGGTCTTCGTGGCGGTGACCCTCAGCGTCATCCTCCAGGTGGCCAGCTTCAGGCTCCGCGGCCGTCGCATCTTCCGCATGGCGCCGCTCCAGCACCACTTCGAGCTGATCGGCTGGGCTGAGGAGAAGATCACGGTGCGCTTCTGGGTCGTCTCGGCCCTGGCCGGGCTGCTGGGCCTGTCGGTCTTCCTGGCCAGCGTCCAGGTCCTGTAGAGCCGATGGCGATGACCAGCCCCCGTCCCATCCTCCGCCGCGACGATCTCCGCGGCCGGCGCGCGCTGGTGCTCGGCCTCGCCCGCTCCGGCACCGCGCTGGCCCGCTTCCTGGCCGATGCGGGCGCCGACGTGACCGTCTACGACCGCCGATCCGAGGGCGAGCTGGAGGCGCCGGTGCGAGAGCTGGATGGCCGGAAGGTGCGGCTGGCGCTGGGAGTGACGCCGGACCAGGCCGCCTCCCTGCTCGAGGCGGCGGACCTGGTCCTCACCAGCCCCAGCATCTCGCCGCGCTTTCCGACCACCGAGCCGTGGCTGCGCGAGGCGCTGCGCGCGGCGGAGCGGCGTGGAGCCGAGCTGGTCAGCGAGGTCGATCTGTTCTTGCGACTCACCACCGCGCGCATCCTGGCGGTGACCGGCACCAAGGGCAAGACCACCACCACCGCCCTGGTCGGCGCCATCCTGGCCGAGGCGGGCGTGCCCCACCAGGTGGGCGGCAACATCGGGCGGCCGCTGGTGGAGCTGGCCGACCGGCTGAGCCGCGGGGACTGGGCGGTGGTGGAGCTGTCAGAGCTCCAGCTGCCGACCATCAGCCGCGGCGCCGACGTGGCGGTGTACACCAACATCCTCGCCGACCACCTCGACCGCCACGGGACGGTGGAGGCGTACCGAGCGGTGAAGGCCCGGCTGGCCGAGCTGGCCCCGCGCGGCGGGCGGGTGGTGCTGAACCGCCACGACCCGGGCAGCGTCGAGCTGGGCGCACGCCTGGCGCGCGGCGTGGCGGCCTGGTACGGGCTGGAGCCGACGCCGGACGCGGTGGCCTGGGCCCATGACGGATGGCTGCACCTCGGGTCGGGGCCGGTCCTCCCCGAGGAGGAGGTGCTTCTGCCCGGCCGCCACATGCGCCTCAACGTCCTGGCTGCGCTCGCCGGCGCCACGCTGGCGGGGGCCGACGTCGGGGCGGCGGCTCGCGCCATCCGCGCCTTCCGCGGCGTGCCACACCGGCTCGAGAGCATCGCCGAGCGCGGCGGGGTGCGGTACGTGAACGACTCGCAGGCCACCATCCCGCTCGCCACGCTGGCCGCGCTGGAGGCGTTCGCCCCCGCGCCGGTGGTCCTGGTCGCGGGCGGGCAGGGCAAGGGGCTCGACTACGCCGAGCTGGCCGACGCCATCGTCGAGCGCTGCCGCGCGACGGTGCTGATCGGTGAGACGGCCGACGAGCTCGAGCGGCTGCTCGCCGGACGCGTGCCTGTCAAGCGCGCGACCTCCATGCCCGAGGCCGTGGAGGCGGCGGCGCGGCTCGCCCGTCCCGGGGACGTGGTGCTCCTCTCGCCGGCCGCGGCCAGCTTCGACATGTTCAGCGACTACGCGGCTCGCGGCGACGCGTTCCGGGGCGCGGTCTCGGGGCTCGACGCGTGACCGCGGCCACCGCCGTCGCCCGTCGCGGAGCGGTGCCGCGGCGCGGGGTGCGCCGCGACCGGCACGGCCCGGCCTACCCGCTGCTGCTGGCGGTGATCGGCCTGGTCGCCATCGGCGTGGTGATGGTCTACTCGGCCTCGAGCGTGCGGTCGTACATGGCCAGCGACGACCCGGGGGCCCAGGGGATGCAGCAGCTGGTGTGGGCGGCGCTCGGGCTGGCCGGGCTGCTGGTCGCGTCGCGGGTCGACTTCCGGCTGCTGCGCTACCTCGCCATTCCGGCCTACGTCCTGAGCCTGGTGCTGCTGGCGGCCGTCCTCTTCCCGTCGGTCGGGACCGAGATCTCCGGCTCGCGGCGCTGGATCGTCCTTCCCGGGGTCGGCAGCTTCCAGCCGGCCGAGCTCGCCAAGCTGGCCGTCATCCTGTACCTGGCCCACTGGCTCGATCGCCGCGGGCGGGCCGCGCGGAGCTTCTGGAACGGGATGGTCCCGTTCGGGCTGCTGGTCGCGCCCGGCGTGGCGCTGATCGCGCTCGAGCCCGATCTCGGCACCGCCGCGGTGTACGCCGCAGCGGCCTTCAGCATCTTCTTCGTGGCCGGGGCCAACCTGCTCTACCTGCTGGCGATCGGCGGCGCCATTGCGGCGGGCGCCAGCATGATGGTGCTCAACACTCCCTACCAGCTGGCCCGGGTGCAGACCTTCCTGAACCCCGAGCGCGACCCGCTGGGGGCCGGGTACAACACGCTCCAGGCGCTGATGGCGCTCGCCCTGGGCGGGATCACCGGGCTGGGCCTCGGCGAGAGCCGGATGAAGTACCCTCGACGAGCTACCCGTCACCGA
>CAYXZN010000098.1:0-7654 GCA_964469325.1 uncultured Steroidobacteraceae bacterium | reverse complement strand
GCCGCCATCCTGGTCGCCGCCGGGCGCGGCAGCCGGATGGGGGGCGACAAGCTCTGGATCGACCTGTGGGGTCGCCCCGCCTGGCGCTGGAGCCTGGACGCCCTGCTGGCGGTGCCCGAGCTGTCGCCGATCGCGGTCGTGATCCCCGGCTGGGACGCCGCCCGCTTCGCCGCGGCTCTCCAGAAGCCGATGCTGGACCGATGCCTCCTCGTCGCCGGGGGACGCGAGCGACGCGACTCCGTCCTGGCCGGTCTCGACGCGCTGGCCCAGGCGGGCCTTCCCGCCGATGCCGTGGTGCTGGTGCACGACGCTGCCCGACCGGCAGCCTCTCCGGCGCTGGTGCGCCGGGTCCTCGAGGCCGCCTCTGCCAGCGGCGCAGCGGTGCCGAGCGTCCCGGTGCGCGACACCCTGCGGCGGACCGCCGCCGCAGACGGCGGCGCCACGGCGGGCGACGTGGTCGAGCGCGAGGGGCTGATGGCGGCGCAGACGCCGCAGGCCGGGCGGCTGGGCGAGCTGCGCGAAGCGCTGGAGCGCGCCCGTGACGCCGGGGAGCTGCCGACCGACGACGCCGCTGCGCTGGTGGCCGCCGGCGTCGAGGTGGTCGTGGTGGAGGGCGAGCCGGCGAACCTGAAGCTGACCGAGCCGGGCGACGAGGAGCTGCTGCGCGCCGTGCTCCGCGCCCGGGCGCTGCCGGTGGTTCCGTCGCAGGCCGAGAGCGCGGCACCGGGGCCGACGCGGACGGGGATCGGCTTCGACGCGCATCGGCTGGACGCAGGGAGGCCGATGCGGCTGGGCGGGCTCGACTGGCCGGACGCGTCCGCCGGACTGGCGGGCCACTCCGACGGCGACGTCGCTCTGCACGCGGTGGTGGATGCGCTGCTGGGCGCGGCCGGGCTGGGCGACATCGGGACGCTCTTTTCGTCCGACGACCCGCGCTGGGCCGGGGCGGACAGCGCAGCGTTCGTGGCCGAGGCGGTCGCGCGGGTGGAGGTGGCGGGCTGGCGGCCGGCGTCGGTCGACCTGGTGGTGGTGGCGGCGACGCCGGGGATCGGCCCGCGGCGCGAGGCGCTGGCGACGCGGATCGGCGAGCTGCTCGGCATCGGCGCATCGGCGGTGAGCGTGAAGGGGACCACCTCGGACGGGCTCGGCTTCGGCGGGGAGGAGGGGATCGCGGCCTACGCGGTGGCGATGCTGGAAGCGGCGGGCGACGGGTGAGCGAGTGGATCGGGGGGCGGCGGCCGGTAATCGAGGCGCTGACGGCGGACCGCGAGGCCTATCGGCTGCTGGTGGCCAGCACGGCGAAGGAGAGCCCGGAGCTGCGGCAGCTGCTGGAGCTGGCGCGAAGAGCGGGCGTGGAGGTGCGACGCGTGCCCGGCGACCGGGTGCGCGCGGCGGCGGGAATCGACGGCCACCAGGGCGTGGCGCTGGAGGTCGGGGAGCGTCGCTACGCGGACCTGGCGGAGATCCTGGCCGCGGCGGAGCGGGAGGCGGCGCCGCCATTCGTGCTCCTGCTCGAGTCGCTCCAGGACACGGTGAACTTCGGGACGCTCCTGCGGTCCGCGGAGGCGGCCGGCGTGCACGGCGTGGTGTTCCCTGAGCGCGGCGCGGCGCCGCTCTCCGCGGCTGCCGTGAAGGCCTCTGCGGGGGCCAGCGAGCACCTGCTGCTGGCCAGGGTGGAGAGCATCGGCCAGGCCATCCACGAGCTCAAGGAGCGCGGGGTCCGGGTGGTGGCGGCGGACCAGGAGGCGGAGCAGACGGCGTGGGAGGCGGACCTGGGCGGGACGCTGGCGGTAGTGGTGGGCAGCGAGGGGAGCGGCCTGTCGGGGGCAACCCGGCGCCGGTGCGACCTGCTGGTGCGATTTCCGATGGCGGGGAGCGTCGGCTCGCTCAACGCGGCCACGGCCGGCGCCCTGCTCCTGTTCGAGGTGGTACGGCAGCGGAGCGCCGGGTGACTGAGGTCATCACCTGGCTGACGTTCGGGGTCGTCCAGCTGGTGCTCGTCGGAGCTGCGCTGGCCGTCCTCGCCCGGCCTGCGCGGGATCGGGGTCGTCGGGCGGCGGTCATCATGCTCGCCGCGGGGTCGATCCTGATCGTGGCGAACCTCGCCTGGGCAGTGACGGGCGGTCCAGAAGGCCGCTCGCCCATCGCGATGCGGGGCGGGATGCTTGGGTTCTGGCTGTCCCTTGCAACTGGCCTCGAGGTCGGGCTGCTCGGCGCCATCGCACGCCTGCGAGCGCGCGGCTGAAGTCGCCGTCGCTGACCGGTGGCGCGTCTCGTGCGAGAATAAATATCTGCCGACGTAGCTCAACTGGCAGAGCAGCGGTTTTGTAAACCGCCGGTTGTGGGTTCGACTCCCGCCGTCGGCTCCACCATCAGAGCACGAAATCGCCCCTCTAGCCGCTTTGGCCGGAGGGGCGATTGGCTTTCGGCCAGCCACGGACAGCCTAGCTGCTGAGCAAAGCGTCCATCTGTTCGGCTGCCTAGGCCCCGCCACAGCGGCCCGCAGCCTTGAAGAAGACCCGAGCGCGTCGCGGCCCTCTCGCTTGCGGCCTATGGCGATTTTCAGAAGGGGGCGTTCGGGCAGTGCTCGAATGCCGGGTGATCCGGAATGCCTGCCCTGAGGAAGATGGTCAGACCCAGGTGCGGGTCGAAGAAGGAGAAGTAGAAGCCCGCGTCGCTGAATTTGACGTTCGGTCGGCTGAAGTCGACATCGACCGTCACCGCCTCCGGGTTCGGGGTTCCGTCTGGCTCCTCGCCCACTCGGAAGGTGTAGACGCCGCTCGCCTGGAGGGCGCGGAGGAAGGACGGCTCTCCGAACCGGAGCTGGCCGGGTGGATTGAGGGTCTGAAACTGTCCGGAGCACCAGCTCGCCACGATCTCGTGGATAGCGCCGTGCGCCGGCGCCGCCATCGCTGCTATCAGCAGGGAAGCGAGCGTCACTGCTAGTCCGATCTGTTTCATGGTCACCTCGCTTACTGGAGGACAAGAGTCGGAGCGGCATCGGCCTGCACCACGTCCATTGCAGTACGAACCCTTCCCAGCGCCTAGGGACCGGTGTCCCAACGAAACGGGAAAGGCGACAGATGCGGACGGCCGAATGCATTCCCGCCGTGCCACTCGCAGGCGGCCTGCTGGCGCGATGCCAGAGGTGCTCGGGTCAATAACCGTGTCCTGGATGAAGATGAGTAAGCGGCTAGTGAGCCACCAGTAAGCGCCTACCGCTACGGCCGGGAACAGAGGCCCCGCCACAGCCACCGGCATGGTTGAGGTAGAGGCGGCGGGCTGCGTTGCGGCGCGGGACGCGGTGCCGGCGTGGCAGGTGCGCTCAGTCGCGTCCCCGGATCCAGCCGAAGGCCTTCACCGAGCCTCGCCGGCTGATCGCCAGCGTCACCGCGGTCAGCGCGAAGTAGACGATGGTGATGGTGCCTCGCGTCTCCGGCAGCACCATCTGAATGATGAACAGGACGAACAGCGCCCCCGCGCCGATCAACGAGAGCCGCAGGTCGAGCAGCAGCGACACCGCGAACAGCGACTGCGCCGCGGTGAGCAGGATCTCCTCCTGCTGGCGTGAGTCGAGGGGCAGCCCCTCCGGGCGTCCCAGGGCGACGCTGTAGACGAGCGGCAGCATGGCGACCAGCAGCGTCCACTGGTTGATCTTGGACGAGACCAGCGTTCCCAGGGCGGGCGTGCTCTCGCCCCGCCAGGCGAACAGGGCCACCACCACGAACTCGGGCGCTTCCGACGCGAGCGGCGCCAGCCACTGGACCAGCAGGAACTCGTCGATCCCGAGCGAGATGCCGGTGTTCACCAGCGACTGGGCGAACGGTTTCGCGACCAGCAGGATGGCTGCTCCCGCGAAGACCGCGATCACGGCGGTGACCGATCTTCGCTGCCGGGGTGGCAGGCGGCCAATGAGCTCTGCGGGCCCGACGAGGTGCGGGTGCTCGGCCGGCAGATGGGCGACTCGCCAGATGTAGAAGGCGAACATACTGACCAGCACCGCCATGTCGAAGAGGGTGATGGCGGGCTTGAACGGCAGCCAGAACGCATAGATGGTGGCGGCCAGCAGGACCACCAGCTCCAGCCCGTGTCCGGCCTCGAGCTCCACCGTCCGCCGCCCGTGGCGCAGCCAGGCCAGCACGACCACCATGGGCCAGGCGATGCCGATCAGGAGCCGATTGGCGCCGGTCATGTTGGCCACCGCGTAGCCCGCGTACGAAGGGTCCTCGGCGGCGAGCCAGGCGAAGGTGGCGTCGACCACGTACTCCGGCAGGATGGCGATCAGCGCCAGCAGCGCCAGGGCGAGCCCCTGGGAGAAGTCGAGCTGCACCACCTCCGCGGCCCACGACAGCAGGAACGCGGCCCCCACGATGGCGACGCCGTAGATCGTCGCCCGCACCGGGTCCGACGCGTCGATGAGGCCCAGGGCGGTCACGATCCCCGGCACGGTCGTCAGCGCAGCGACGCCGATTCCCAGCCACCCGCGGTCCATGCGAAGGTTCACCCGCCGATGATGTGCCAGCCGACCCCGTGCGCGCTCGCCCGTTTCGCTCGCCGCGCCGGAGCCGGCTAAGGTTCGGAGCGATGGATGACACCCCGCTCCCCGCCGGATTCACCGCCCGCCGAGCCGATCCCGCGCGTGACGCGGAGGCGGTGGCGGGCTTGATCAACGGCATCTCGCGGGCGGTGTACGGGATCGACGAGGCGAGCGTCACCCGCATCGTCGAGTCCTGGCGCTTCCCGGGCTTCGACCCCGCGCGCGACACGCTGCTGGCGTGCGGCTCGGACGGACGCCTCGCCGCGGCGGTGGAGTCCTGGGACGTGGAGGAGCCGCACGTCGCGCCATGGGTCGACCTGCGGGTGCGGGTCGACCTGCTGCCGCCGGACCGTGTCGACCCGGAGTCGGACGGGGCTCGGCTGGCCGACGCGCTGCTGGCATGGGGCGAGATGCTGGCGCGCGGCGCGGTGGCGAGGGCCCCGGAGGACGCGCGGGTGGCCGTCCACGGCGAGGCGGAGTCGGTCCACCTGGGCATGCGGGCCGCGCTCGAGTCGCGCGGCTGGGAGGTGGAGCGTCGCAGCTGGCAGATGGAGATCGAGCTCGACGACGAGCCGCCGCCACCGCCCGAGTGGCCGGCCGGGATCACCGTCCGTTCGGCGCGCCGGGACGTCGACGAGCCGGCGATCCACGCCGCCGAGCAGGAGTTCTTCGCCGATCACTACGGCCACCTCGTGCTGCCGTACCCGGAGTGGTTGCACCTGTCGACGCGCCTGCTGCCGTACCAGCCCGAGCTGTGGTTCCTGGCGATGGCCGGCGAGCAGGTGGCGGGGATGGCGCTGTGCCTGCCGGATCGGCACGGCAACCCCCAGCTGGGCTGGGTGCGGAGCCTGGCGGTCGGACGCTCGTGGCGCCGCAGGGGACTCGGGCTGGCGTTGTTGCGCCACGCGTTCCGCGAGCTGCACGCCCGCGGACGGCGCCGGGTGGGGCTCGGGGTCGATGCCCAGAGCCTGACCGGCGCGACGCGTCTGTACGAGCGGGCGGGGATGCGGGTCGTGCGCGAGCACCTCGAGTACGAGAAGCTGCTGCGGCCGGGCAGGGAGCTGCGGACCGTGTCGCTGGCGGAGCCCGAGTCGGTCGGTTGAGGGGACGCCCCCGAGACCGTATAATCCGCCTCCGGCCCGGCGCGTTCACCACCGCGTCGGACCGTTTCGTGGGTAGGTTGAGCAGGTGGTGAGCTCCGCTGACTGTAGATCAGCCGCCGAGAGGCTGTGGGGGTTCGATTCCCTCCCTGCCCACCAGCTTTCCATCCCAGGTTTGCCGAGAAAGACCGATGCTTGCTGAGCATCGGCCGCCCCGGCGAGAATAGGTCAGCCGGGAAGGCCCGGCGGCGCGCATCGGCCCACGTAGCTCAGCAGGCAGAGCACTTCCTTGGTAAGGAAGAGGTCTCCGGTTCGATCCCGGACGTGGGCTCCACACGTCCCGCGCGTCGGTGGACAGGCGATGGGAGGTCTGTCGGGCGGTGGACCCGAACATCATCCTGCCTCTCGCGAGCAGCGTGCTGAGCTTCGTCTTCGCGGGGCTCGTCTTCGACCAGTGGCTCCGGCGGCGCCGGGCGTACCAGCTGGTATGGAGCGTGGGCCTGCTCTGGTACGGGATCAGCGCCGGCACCGAGTTCCTGGGCAGCGCCTTGGGCTGGAACGAGCCGCTCTACCGGACTTGGTACCTGATCGGCGCCTTCGGCGTGGCCGCCTATCTGGGCCTGGGGACGGTCTTCCTCCTGAACCGGACCCGCTTCGGCTACTTCGTCGCCTTCAGCCTCTTCGCCGGCGGGCTGTTCAGCGTCCTGTCGGCCCTGGCCCGGCTGCGCGAGCTGGCGGCCGCGGGGGCCACGGTAACAATGGGCGAGGCCTTCGCCGTGGCTGCTCCCGCGGTGGCGGTCGCGACCGCCGGCGCCATCGTGCTGGTCGTGGTCACCCGGGTCGACCGACGACTGGTGGCCCCGGTCTCGGCCGTCATCCTGGTCGCCGCCTCGGTCTACGTCACCTGGCAGGCCTACACGGTCCCGGTTGCCGCCCCGGGCTACGCGCTCGACCCGGAGACGCTGGTGCCGATCGGCACCGCGCTGCCGCTCGAGCTGCGGATCCTCACGCCCCCGTTCAACATCGCCGGCGCCTTCGCGCTCGTCTTCGGGGCGGTCTACTCGGCCTACATCTTCATGCCCAAGCGGCGGCTGCTGCGGGTGGACACGTCGCTGCCGGTGATCGGCCACGTCGGGCGAGCGGTGGCGGTGGTGGTCAACTTCTTCGCCTCGATCCCCGGCGCCGCCAGCGCTTTCCGGAACGGGACGCTCAACTCGCGGGTGCCGGCGACGCTGCTGATCGCGCTGGGCGGCTTCATCCCCGGCTGGACCAGCGGCCTCAACCGGTTCGGGATCACTTGGGCCTTCTTCCTGGGCGAATTCGTGGGGGTGCTGCTCATCTTCCTGGGGTTCCTGGTGAGCATCGAGGTGTTCAGCGACTTCCGTCTGCCGTTCACCCGCATCGTGCTGGCCCGGCGGGCTCGGGGCGAGGTGGCCGAGGCGGCCGAGCGCAGCTGACCCCAGCCGCGGAGGCTCTGCCGGGACCCGGGGCGGCGAGGTCTCGTGGCCGGAGTCGTCAGCCAGCGAGGCTAACGACCATCGGGCCGGGCAGATGGGCCCTCCCGTTGGCCGCCAAGTTCACCAGGTGAAGCAATCGGCCATCGAAGTCGGCCGTTTGGCCCCGAAATCGGCGCATCTTGTCCGTTAGGCATCACGGGATGAGCCTTCGGCCGCGAGGAGCCGCGCGGGGGTGCGTGGCAGCCGGGAACGGGCCCCACGCTCGTTGACAGTGGACCCGTGGCAACTTAGAATCGGTTGGCTTCCCCCGATCGGCCGGACCTTACTGGCGCGTGGCCGGCAAACGCCGGCGCCCGAGGCCCGTCACGGGGGAGAGAAGGAACCGAGACGAAGTGGCGAAGGCCGAGAACCGACCCGTGATCAGCCTGGCGTGCACCACCTGCAAGGAGCGCACGTACAGCACCCGCAAGAACAAGAAGAACGACCCGGGGCGCCTGGAGCTGAACAAGTACTGTCCGCGCTGCCGGCAGCACTCGCTGCACCGCGAGACGAAGTGACGT
>CAYXZN010000097.1:0-7662 GCA_964469325.1 uncultured Steroidobacteraceae bacterium | reverse complement strand
AGAACAACTTCCTGGTGCCCAAGGTGATGGGCGACGCGGTCGAGCTCAACCCGGCCGTGCTGATCGTGGGACTGGTGGTCGGCGGGAGCCTGTTCGGAATCGGAGGGGCGATCCTGGCCGCACCGACCATCGCCATCGGCCGTGACGTGTACCGCTACGGCTTCCTGCGCCTGTCGGGAGAGGCGCCCGAGGTGGCGCACTCGATCGCGGTCGGCCGCCACCGTCCCTCGCCGGCCGCGGACGTGGTCGATTCCGCCGAGGAGCCGGAGCCGACCAGCGTCGAGCGGGCCGAGCCGGCGCCACGGTCGGCTCCCGCCCGACCGGCCGAGAAGGAAGCCGTCGAGTGACGGGCCGGAAGGCACCACCTACCAACACGGTTGGTAAATAGCGAGACAGGCGCGGTCAGAAGGAGGGCTTGCGCGACCGCATCCGGACTGACTCGAGGATGCCCAGCCCGAAGAGCAGGCTGATCAGCGACGAGCCGCCGTAGGTGATGAACGGGAGCGGGATGCCCGTGACCGGCATGATCCCGGTCACCATGCCCACGTTCACCAGCAGCTGGAACAGGATCATGCTCGCCAGGCCCGCGGCGACCAGCGTCCCCAGCGCGTCCTGCGCGTGCCAGCCGATGGCCAGGATGCGCCAGATCAGGAGCCCGAACAGGGCCAGCACCACGATCCCGCCCACGAAGCCGAGCTCCTCGGCCACCACGGTGAAGATGAAGTCGGTGGACTGCACCGGCAGGAAGCCGAGCTGGTTCTGGCGCCCCGCGGTCAAGCCCTGGCCGAAGAGGCCACCCGAACCGACCGCGTTCAGGGCCTGGACCAGCTGGTAGCAGGCGCCCTGCGGGTCCTGGTAGGGGTCGAGGAAGCAGAAGAGGCGGGCGCGCTGGTAGTCGGCCAGCGCCTGCACCGCGATCGGTGCGGCGACCACCACGCCGCCGGCGAAGAGCCCCATCCAGCCCAGGCTGGCGCCGCTCATGAACAGCATGCCGACCGCGATGGCGACGAAGACGAGGGCGGTCCCCAGGTCCGGCTGGCGGAAGACCAACATGGTCGGGATGAGGACCAGCACCCCGGTCCAGACGATGGTTCGCAGGCCGCCGATCCGCTCGCGACGGCCGCTCAGGTAGCTGGCCAGCACCACGATCACCAGCACCTTGCAGACCTCGCTGAACTGGAAGTCGAGGCCGGCCACCGTCACCGACATCTGCGCCCCGAAGAGCCGGGTGCCGATCATCTCGGTCAGCACCAGCAGAGCGATGGCGAGCAGGTAGATCGGAAGCGTGAGGGTCTGGAGCCAGTGGTAGTCGAAGCTGGAGACGACGAAGAAGACGGTGAAGCCGATGGCGGCCCAGATGACGGTCTTCACCGGCTGACTGAGGGTCCCCGCCGGCGACGGGTCGTTGTAGCCGGCGCTGAAGCCGATGACGATGCCGAAGCCGATCAGCAGCGACGCGTACAGGAACAGCTGCACGTCGAAGTGACGCCAGGTCCCGGCGCGGACGGTGTTGACCAGGGTGGTGGTGGCGACGCCCATCGTCAGCGCTCCATCGGCTCAGTTGGCGTCCAGCAGCCGGACGGTGCGCGGGTCGAGCCGGTAGTCGCGCGCCACGTCGAAGTACATCTGGAGGAAGTACTTCACCACCTCGACCGAGACGTTGCCCTGCACCGACGCGGAGTAGTTGAAGCTCACGATCGCCAGCTCGGCGTCGGTGGCGCCGGCGCTGGACGGCAGGTAGGCGGCGAACCACGAGTGGAACGGGAGGTTGCCGTTCTCCAGCCGCTCGCCGAACTCGGCGGTTCCGGTCTTGCCCGACAGGGCGCCCGGCAGCGGAACGTCGCGGATGTTGTAGGCGTGGCCGGAGGTGACCACCTGGCGCGCCGCGATCCGCATCACGCGCTGGTGCTCGGGGCTGACGGCGATCTCGCGGATCACCTCCGGCGCGTAGCGCGCGATCAGCTCGCCGCTCTCGTCCGCCTCGCCCAGCACGATCATCGGCTGCATCAACCGGCCCCCGTTGGCGAGCGCGGCGTAGGCGTTGAGCAGCTGGAGCGGCGTGACCGCGACCACGTTCTGCCCGATGCCGGCCTGGGCGATCTCGCCGGTGAAGAGGCCCGACCGCCCCTGGTCCTGCGCCCAGCGGGTGCTGGGGATGATCCCTTCCGCCTCCGACGGCAGGCCAATCCCGCTCCGTGCGCCGAACCCCAGCTCCTCGCCCCAGCGGGCCAGCGGGTCGATCCCGACCTTGATCGCCATCTGGTAGAAGAAGGTGTCCGAGCTGTGGCTGAAGCCACCGGTGACGTCGAGCGGGCCGAAGCCGCGGCGGTTCCAGTCGAAGAGGCACTCGCCCGCCGGCGCGCCGGGGATCTGGTAGCAGCCGTAGGTGGGCCAGCGCCGGGTGGGGGTCGTGACCCCCTCCTCGAGCGCGGCGATGGCGGTCACCAGCTTGTAGGTCGACCCGGGCGGGTAGTGGTCGGCGATGGCGTGGTTGCGCAGCGGCCGCCCCGGATCGGTGAGGTAGACCTGGAATTCGTCGCCGCCAATGCCGGTGGCGAACTTGTTGTTGTCGTAGGCGGGCAGCGAGACCATGGCCAGGATCTCGCCGGTCTGGGGGTTCATCACCACCGTCACGCCCTGGCTCACGCCCGCCGCGTCCATCCCCCAGCGCAGCGCGTCGGTGGCCATCTGCTGCATCTCGGCGTCGATGGTGAGGACGAGGTTCTTCCCGGCCACCGGCTCGCGGATCGTCTCGACCACCTTCACCGGTCGGCCGCTCGGGTCCCGCTCCACCAGCTCGGCGCCGTAGCTGCCCCGCAGCTCGCCCTCGAAGCTGGCCTCGATCCCCGCCTTGCCGATCACGTCGTCGCGCAGGTAGCCGTCGTCCTCCAGCTCGCGGAGCTCCTCGCGACTGACCGGTCCCACGTACCCGAGCACGTGCGAGAGCAACGGCCCGTTGACCTCGGCACTGCCGTCGAGGTACTGGCGCACCGCGTCCACCTCGACCACGATCCCCGGCAGCTGGTCGGCCGCCTCGGCGATCAGCAGCGCCGCCTCGCGGTCGATGCCCCGCACCAGCGGCACCGCCTCGAAGGGCGAGCCCTGGAAGGCCTGCAGCCGCTCGCGCAGGACCGCCACGCTGGCCTCGGCCAGCGACGCGACCCGGCGCAGCACCGGCCCGGCGGGGTCGGGCAGGTCGGCGGGGATCGCCTTCACCGTCCATGACGGGACGTTCACGACCAGCGGCCGCCCCTCGCGGTCGAAGACCAGGCCGCGCGGAGCACGGAGCGCGACCTCGACCGTCCGGGCGGCGGCGGCGCGGGTGGCATACAGGTCGCCCTGGAGCACCTGGAGCTGGAAGAGGCGCCCGCCGAGGACGCCGAACAGGATCACCGCGCACACCCCGAAGGCGGCGAAGCGCGCCCGCGAGCGCGGCGGGTCGAGGCGTCCCTCGTTCAGGTCAGCCACTCGGGCCTCCTCACCACGCCGGGCGCTCCTCGACGGCCACCCGCGCGGCCAGCAGCCGTACCGGCACGAGGACCAGCGCCACCAGCGCGGCGTTCAGGGTGGCGGCGGGCAGAAGCAGCGAGAGCGGCAGGCCGGCGTCGTAGTCCGCCACCAGGCTCGCCAGGCTGAGGCGGATCGCATCGGCGAGCAGGCTGCCGGCGAAGGCCGCCAGCACGGGGTAGATCCAGACCAGGCGCCCGATCAACCGCCCCGTGGCCGCGACGAGGGCCGCCACCATCAGCAGCGAGAGGGGGATGGTGCCCAGCGGCTCGGGGACCAGCAGGTTCGCCACCGAGCCGGCCACGAAGGCCCACAGGATCCCCGCCTGGAACCCGAAGACGGCGGTCACCACCACGACCGCGACCAGCACCAGGTTGGGCTTCACGTCGGCGACGACGATCACCGGCGCGAGCCCGGCGTGGAGGATCCCGATCACGAAGGCGAGGAGGGCGCTGGTGTAGCTGATCTCGGAGGTTCTCGGACGCTTGCTGGTGCTCGGCGGGTGCCTTCCGGCGAGTATACCGAGTCCGAGCTGTCCGGCCGATGGGACGCCCGTCCAGGTCGCGCGTCGCCGATGGCACTACCGGCGACATAGGAGGAGCGGGGCGTACCTGCCGCCGCCGGGGCGGCGCCGGCGCTGCCCATTCGTTGCGGGCGCGCCCTGCTACAGCCGGTAGGTCTCCTTCATGCGCCGATAGCGCTCCGTCGCGTACGCGTCCCGCTCCGGGCGCAGCTGGACGTCCAGGATGGGCAGCAGGACCTCGCGCAGGAACGGCCCACGCGCCATCCACTGGAAGAAGGCGCGCCGCTCGTACACGTACGGCCCGTACAGCCGCCCGCCGAAGGTCTCGACGATCCAGCGGAAGAGCGGCTCGTGGCGCACGTGCATCCGGAGCGTGACATGCGGTTGCCGGCCGTCGCCGCCGAAATGGCCCTCGCCGACCAGGATACCGGTCAGGAAGGCCGCATCCGCCTCGCTCCAGCTCCCCGGCTCCGCCGAGGGCCCCCCGACACCGCCTGCTTCGTGGGGTTCCACGTGGTGCTCCGGGCGTTGTTTCACCGTACAGTATCACGTGAAACAGTACGTGCCGAATAAGCGCCCGGTAAGCGCCGATTTGGTACACTTCGATCGCCCAATACGAACTCGCAGCGGAGCGCGCGTTGGTCCGGGTCACGGCCTGCACCAACCAGAAGGGTGGCGTCGGCAAGACGACGACGGTCATCAATCTGGCAGCCTATCTCGCCCTCTCCGGAACATCGACGCTCGTCATCGACCTCGACCCCCAGGGGAACGCCACCAGCGGACTAGGGATCGACCGACGCGGCCTCAACGCTTCCGTGTATGACGCCCTGATCGGCACCGCGCCGCTCGGCGAGCTCGTGGTGGGCACCGCCATCGATGGTCTCGACCTGGTTCCCTCGAGCCCGGCACTGGCCGGTGCGGAGGTGGAGCTGGTGGGAATGCCGCTCCGGGAGCGGCGTCTCGCCGCCAGCCTGGCCTCGCTCGAGGGCCGCTACGAGCGCGTCCTCGTCGACTGCCCGCCCTCGCTCGGGCTGCTGACCGTGAATGCGCTGGCGGCGGCGGACGGGGTCCTGATCCCGATTCAGACCGAGTACTACGCCCTGGAGGGACTGAGCCAGCTGGTGAACACGATCCGCCGGGTCCGTGATGGGCTCAATCCGCGGCTCGAGATCGAAGGGGTGCTGCTGACCATGTTCGACGGGCGTACGAGGCTCGCGACGCAAGTCGCGGACGAGGTCCGGCGCCATATGAACGGCACCGTCTACGACACCGTGGTGCCTCGCAGCATCCGCCTGTCCGAGGCTCCCAGCCACGGCCTGCCGATCGCGATGTACGACCCGGCCTCCCGCGGCGCGGACGCATACCGCGCGCTGGCCGGTGAGGTGACGGCACGTGGCTAAGGCGGCGCGCAGCTTCGGCCTGGGTCGGGGCCTGGATGCCCTCATTCCCCAGGCGGCCGGCGACCGCGGCGCGACCGAGCTCCCCGTGGACCGGATCTCGCCAAACCCGCACCAGCCGCGCGGTCGCTTCGACGACGCGCAGCTTTCCGAGCTGGCCGAGTCGATCCGCACCCACGGCGTGCTCCAGCCCATCGTCGTCCGCGAGACGGTCGACGGGAACCACGAGCTGATCGCCGGCGAGCGCCGGCTGCGGGCGGCGCGCCTGGCCGGCCTCGCCACCATTCCCGCGGTCGTCCGTGACTCGAGTGGCGGCGACCAGCTCCAGCTGGCGCTGGTCGAGAACCTCCAGCGCTCCGATCTCAACCCCATCGAGGAGGCCCAGGCCTTCCAGGAGCTGACCGGTCGCTTCGGCCTGAGCCACGAGGCGGTGGCGCGCCAGGTCGGCAAGAGCCGGGTGGCGGTCAGCAATGCCCTGCGCCTGCTGGACCTCGCGCCTGAGACGCAGCAGGCGATCGCCGAGGGTCGCATCACCGAGGGCCACGGGCGGGCGCTGGCCGCCCTCACCGTGCCGGAGCTCCAGCGCGCCGTGCTGGCCGTGGTCCTGGAGCGACACCTGTCGGTTCGCCAGACCGAGGAGCTCGTCCGTCGCAAGCGCCAGGAGCCGCCACGGCGCCGGGAGCCGCTGTCGCACGACCTCGCCGACGTGGAGGCCCAGCTCCGCGGCGTACTGGCCACCAGGGTCGGCATCAGCCGCACCCGCCGCGGCGGTCGACTCGTGATCGACTTCTATTCCGATGAGGAGCTGGACCGCATCTACGCCATCATCACCCGCGGTGCAGCCGCAGCGCCGGCCGCGACGGAGGTCGAGAAGCCGTGACCGCCGAGCCCGCGCGCCGAGTGCGCCGCACCAAGGGGTCCGACTACACCGCCGCCGACATCCAGGTGCTGGAGGGTCTCCAGGCGGTTCGCAAGCGCCCCGGCATGTACATCGGCTCCACCGACGCGCGCGGCCTGCACCAGCTGGTGTGGGAGGTGGTGGACAACAGCATCGACGAGGCGATGGCGAAGGCCGCCACCCGGATCGAGGTCACCATCCACGCCGACGGGCAGGTCGAGGTGGTGGACGACGGCCGCGGCATCCCGGTCGATCGCCACGCGACCGGCAAGAGCGCCCTGGAGGTCATCATGACCGTGCTGCACGCCGGCGGGAAGTTCGGCGGCAGCGGCTACAAGGTCTCCGGCGGCCTCCACGGCGTCGGCGTCAGCGTGGTAAACGCGCTGTCGGAGTCAATGCGGGTCGAGGTGCTGCGCGACGGCAGGCGCCACGTCCAGGAGTACACGCGCGGCGTGCCGAAGGGGCCGGTGCGGGCCACCGGCGGCACGGCCGAGGCGAACCGCGGTCTCAACCCGGCATGGAAGCGGAACAGCGGCACCCGCACCTTCTTCCGAGCCGATCCCCAGATCTTCGAGACGCTCGACTTCAGCTGGGACACGATCAGCACCCGCCTGCGTGAGTCGGCCTACTTGAACAAGGGCCTCTGGATCCAGCTCACCGACGAGCGGGGCAGCGGCAGGGAGAAGAACTTCTACTTCGAAGGCGGAGTGACGAGCTTCGTGCGGCACCTGAACCGCCACCGGGGCGTGCTGAACGCGCGGCCGATCCACGTCGAGCGCCTGGTCGACACGACCAGCGTCGAAGTGGCCCTGCAGTACAACGAGGGCTTCGCCGAGACGGTGCTGCCCTTCGCCAACAACATCCACACCGTCGACGGCGGCACGCACGTGACCGGCTTCCGTGCCGCGCTGACCGGCAGCCTCAACGAGTGGTCTCGCAAGCAGGGGCTCCTGTCGGACCGCGACCCGAATCTGACCGGCGACGACGTCCGCGAGGGGCTGACCGCGGTGATCAGCGTGAAGCTGACCGACCCCCAGTTCGAGGGCCAGACCAAAGCGAAGCTCGGGAACGCCGATGTGAAGGGCATCGTGCAGGCGGTGGTGGCCGACGGCATCGTCCAGCACCTCGAGGAGAACCCGGCGGACGGGAGGCGGATCATCGAGAAGTCCGTCACGGCCGCACGGGCGCGCGAGGCGGCACGCAAGGCGCGGGACCTGGTGATCCGCAAGGGAGCGCTGGACGGCATGGCGCTGCCCGGCAAGCTGGCCGACTGCCAGGAGCGCGACCCGGCCAACAGCGAGCTGTACATCGTCGAGGGCGACTCGGCGGGTGGGTCG
>CAYXZN010000096.1:3729-7681 GCA_964469325.1 uncultured Steroidobacteraceae bacterium | reverse complement strand
GCCGATGGCAGCCACGAGCAGTGCGCCGGCAACCAGCAGCTGTACCGTGGTGAGGATTGGCTGACGGCGCAGCTGGGCGAGCACGAAGATCGCGGAAGCCCACAGTACGACCACCGCGGCGGTGCCGAAGACCGGCAGCAGCGCGGTCACCGCGCCCTCGGCGGGCTGGAAGGCGAACCAGAAGTTCGGGATGTACCCCGCGAACACGAGCACGGCGGCCCATGCCAGGATGCGTACCCGGCGCTCGTAGGCCGAGGACACCGCGCGGTCGCCGGTCACCACCCAGATCGCCAGGCCCAGGGCTGACAGGGTGATCCACCCCACGCTGCCCGCGTGCAGGTGGATGAGGACCTGCGAGCGAGGGAGCGCGCCCTGTGTGAGCACGTTGACGAAGCCGAAGTAGATGTTGATGAGGAAGAGCAGGCCAGCACCGATGAAGATCACCCGGAGGTGTCTCCAGACGGCATCGTTCTGAACGCGCGCAATCTCCATGTCCAACCTCCTTCAGCTCGTGCCCCCGCGGTGGCCCGGCACAGCCGCCAGTACCCCAATGGCGGCGACAAGCGCCACGGCCACATAGAACGCCGCCAGCGCGCCGCCCGTCGAGATCACGAAGTGCACGGCGATCACCCCGAGCGTGAGCGGAATGATCCAGCTGGTAAGCCACGTGCCGCGCTCGGGCGTCCGAAACCCGCGCACCGCAGTGGCCAGCCCAAAGAGGCCGAATCCGGCGTATGCGATCGCGAGGCTGCGCAGGTTGCGCGCGAGCATGTCGGCCACCGCCGGCGCCTCAGCCTGCACCTCCTCCCATGTCGTGCCGATCGCCTCCAGGTCACCCTCGGGGGGTCGGTCGGGCAGCCCCAGGAACGCGGCGGACTGGAGAGCGACCAGCGCGACCAGCACCAGGAGCGCCCAGCCGATCCGCTGCCGGCGCGACCCGCGCGCCGCACCACCCGTGCCGGTCATTCGAGGCCTGACCGCCAGAGCACGACCGCCGGGCCGATGGCCACGAGGTAGAACCCGAACAGGACGAAGAAGGCCGGGGCCTTCAGGGCGACGAGCGCCACCCCGCCGACGACGGCATACCCGACCAACAGGTAGCCCATCCACGCGGGCGCGTTCGACTGGAGGAGGAGCACTCCGTAGAGGGCGACGGCCGGCAGGGTGAGCCCAACCGCCACGGCGCTCAGCCACAGAGCTTGGCCGTCCAGCCAGAAGCGCTGGGGATCGACCGTCTGCAGGGACACGAAGGCGATCCCGGCCAGCGCGCCGATCACGATCGCCACGGCCGCCAGAGGCGACGTCCATGCGGGTCCTGATACGCGCAGCGACAGCAGGGCGAAGCCGGCCGCCGGGGCGGCCATGCCCAGTGCGAACAGGACCTGCGCCGCGAGGAAGCGCCCGAACTGGGCGTCGATCATCGACAGCCTGGCGGCATGATCGGGCTCCCGGTACAGCCCGGACGGCACGAGGACCGATGCGGCGGCGAAGAGCACGAATCCGGCGACGATGAGCACGGCGGCGACGCGCGAGATGTCCATCACCGGTGGCCGGTGGTCATGGACCGGCTCCGTCGACGGTACGGCACACTCACGACCCGGGTTTCAGGACCATCAGCGCGACGATCACGCCGAAACTGACGAGCTCCAGACGCGACACGAGGAACATCCGGGCCAGAGTCGTCCGACCGGCGACCGACGTCGGACCTTCGGCATCGAACAGGGCAGCCACGCGCCTGGCACGCGGAGCGAGATAGATTGCGCCCGCGGCAGCCGATGCGATCCAGAGCCCGATCGAGGTCGCGATCCAGGCTTGGCCGAAGCTCCACGCCTGGACCGTCATGCCCGCACCGGCGATGAACAGGAGGATGGCCGCGGGCATGAAGACGCGGGAGCCGAGGACCTCGATGTGACGGGCCAGTTGGGGAAGCTCGGCCGGATCGCCTGAACGGCTGACGCGGACGGCCAGGAGCTGTGCGTAGACGGCGCCCCCAACCCAGATCATCGCGCAGACGATGTGGACGTAGAGCAGGAGCTGGTACATCTCTCGGCGCTCAGCCGTCGCCCTCTGCGACCAGAGGGCGGTGGTGTCGCTTCCAGCACTCGGATTCGCGGACGTCTCGCGTCAGGAGCCGCTCCAGCCTCCGGAAGTCCTGCGCGAGGATCCGCCGCGTTGCCCACGCCGGTAGCCAGCCGACGAGCACGCGGAGCGGTCCGTCGAGCGTCCCCTCGTACGTCGCCCGCACGCGCGTTGACGGCCCATCCGCCTCGCACCGGTACTCGACGCGCGCGTTCCACGGTGCCGAGGAGATCCAGACGACTCGCCGGTGAGGCTCGAGCACAGCCAGCTCGTCGATGAAGTGAATCCGGAACGGGCCAATCCGATCGGTCGCCATCCAGCGCGAGCCGACTGCGACCCGTCCATCGTCGATGCGTCGCCTGAACGCGACGGCCGGCGCGAACCGGTGCCAGAGCGTCGGATCGGAGAGGTAGGGAAAGACCTCCTCGACGGGGTGCCCGATCGTCGTATTGACCTCAACCTCGCGTCGCCACGGGAGCCATCGCGGAACGGTCGAGCCGATCTCGGTCCTCATCGGGCTCCATTCACCACAGCTGAGGCTTCACGACCATCAGGTAGACCACGGTCGCCATCACGAGCGGCGGCAGGTAGTTGACTGCCGCGGTCCACGGATGCTCGAGCAGGGCGAGGAGCTCGTCCGAGGGCACGTCAACCGGGCTGGCGAGCGACGCCTCCTTGATCCGTTCGATGTGGCGGAATCCGCCGAACAGACCGATCCCGGCGAATCCCGCCACCAGCACCACGTAGCTCACCACCAGCCACGACGCGGTGAGGCTGATCTGCCCGGTCAGCGCGGCGCCGACGCCGAACAGGATCGCGAGGATGAGCAGCGGGAAGGACGCTCGATCGCTGACCTCGCCGGCGGTGATGAGGACGCGGAGCGTTGGCACGTCGCGCCGGCGCGCCGCCAACACGAGACCCAGGATGTACCCCTCGGCCAGCGTCACCGTGAAGATGATCGTGACGACGTGGAGGAACTTCAGCCACTCGAAGGCCATCGCATCGGTCTCTACGTCTTGACCGAGCTCGCGACACGTCGCGGCACCACTGCACTTCTCCTGTCGTTGACCCCCACTTCGGTGGGGTGAGCGTCGCCGACGGAGTGTCCTGTCGTCACGGGCTCGCCGTCCCGGGTGGTCCGGGAAGGGCGCCGGGCAGCTGGACTTGCGGGCCGCGGAACACTGCGATCAGGAGACGACGACGACGCCGGTCATCGACGGGTGCAGATCGCAGCGGAGGAGGTAGCGGCCCGGCTCGAGCGGCGGAACCGAGTAGAGGACCTCCCCGGTCCCGATGAACTCCCCCACGAAGACGGCGTCACCACCGAGCTCGGCAAAGATCGCCACGTTGTGGAGCGCGGCGTCGCGGTTCCTGAACAGGACGGTCAGCGGCCGACCGGCCGGCACGCGGAGCTCGCCAGGCTCGAATGCCATCTGCTCGGCCGCGACGACGACATCGGGTGACGGCGGAGCATGGACCTCCGCTCCAGTGGCCTCGCCACAACCGGCCATCGCCAGGAGCAAGCCGGCGGCGACAAGCGCCAGCCTGCTCATGATCCGGCTCGGCGCTCAGGCGTCTGCCGGCTCCACGGCCGCTCATCCGCCCGCCGGAGCGTCGAGGTGAGCCAGATGACCGACTCCACGGCCTGCCGGAGCATGACGCGTGGCCCACCGTAGACGCGCCGCACGTCCAGCGCGAGGAGCGTCAGCAGGGCAACCTCGATCCCCTTCGTGACCCATCCGAGGATGATGTATGGGCCGATGATCAGGTAGCCGACGATGGTCGTCGCCGTGAAGCCGGCCAGGGCAAGGCGCGGAAACCAGCTGAAGCGGCGAACGATCGGCCGCCGCGCGGCGGCGCCCACCACGATCAG
>CAYXZN010000096.1:0-3629 GCA_964469325.1 uncultured Steroidobacteraceae bacterium | reverse complement strand
CGCCCGCTGACAGGAGGCGAGCGTCCCTGCACGGGCGGGAGAGCTGGACCGTGCCGTTCGGGACGGGGGTCCCACGCCTCCGTCCCGCGAAGCACGGGTGGAGTGACGGCCTGAAGGGCAGCGCGTGGCGCGCAAGATGCGCACCCCACAGTGACAGGCAGTTGACCGCGGGCGCTACGGTTGAGCGCGAGGACCGGGTGGATGATCAGTGCGCTGCGTGCCGCGAGCCGGAGCGGGGAGCGTCTGCGGCCTGCCCTGGTGGCGGCCTTTGCGGCCGGCGCGATCGTCCTCGCCGTCACGCTCTTCGTCCTCCGGGCCACCTCCCCCTGGGACGGCACCGAGTGGCAGCCGTTTCAGATGGGGAATGCCGTGCGAGGCGACGGCTGGCTGCAGCGACCCGTCGGCGCCGTCTCCCGGCTCCTCCCGACAGAGGCGGTCACCCACGTCGAGGGTCAGCCGGTCGGAGAGGTCGTGCGCTCGCCGTTCGAGATCGCCGCCCCGGCGCATCCCGGCCCGCTCACGTACGACGTCACGTCGGCCGAGGGCACGCGGCAAGTGGTCCAGCCTCTGGCCCCCTTCCCGCTCGACACCCTCGTCCGCGAAGATTGGGCCGCGCTGCTGACGATGCCGACGCTGACGGCGATCGCCGTCTTTGTCTTCCTCAACCGGCCCCGCGACCCGGCCGCCCAGCTGCTGCTCATGACGGCGGCCGCCTTCCTGCCCGGCACCTTCTGGCGCTGGATCGGCGTGAACGACCTCGTATCCGGACCGCTGCTGCCGATGCACGCCGCCTTCTCGCCGCTCTACTTCCTCGGGCTGACCGCGTTCGGCGCCTTCGCGTTCGTCTACCCCAGGCCGATGCCCTGGCTTGTGCGCCACCGGCGGCCGGCCGCCATCCTCGCACTGCTGCCGAGCGCGGCGGCGGCGCTGATCCTGGTGAAGGCCCATCTCGGGGGCGAGCCGGCGGTCGCCTGGTTCGCCCAGATGGGCGTGGTCGAGTCGGCCACCATGCTCGGCGCGTTCGGGCTCATCGCCGCCGCGATTCCGATCCGCCTGCTGACCCTGCCGGATCGGGCTGATCGACGCCGGTACGCGCTGCTGATGGGAGGGCTGGGCGGGGTGGCCATCCTGTGGGTGATTCTGTGGCTGATTCCCTCGATGGTCATCGGCCAGCCGCTGCTCCCCTGGTCGGCCGCATCGCTGCTTGCCGTCCCGATCGTGGCAGCCCTCGGCTGGGCCGTGCTGCGTTTGGGCGCCTTCGAGATGGAGCGGATCGTCAATCGAACGCTCGTCTACGGCGTCCTGACCGCTGGGATCGCGCTCGTCTACGTGGTCCTGGTGGGTGGGACCGTCTTGCTGGTCCGGGATCAGTTCGGCTTTGCGGCGGCGCTCGTGGCGACCGCGATAGTCGTCCTGCTCGCCCAGCCGGTGCGCGACGCGCTGCAACGCGCGATCAACAGGCTGATGTACGGGGATCGAGACGACCCGTACCGCGCCCTTGCCCACCTCGGCGAGCGGATCGAGACATCGCTCGCGCCGCGGGAGATGCTGGCCGCGGTGGTCGACAGCGTGTCCGAGGCCCTGAAGGTCCCATACGTGGCCATCGAGGTGGAGGGCGAGGACGGGACTCTGCTGGCCGAGGCTCGTGGCAACCAGGCGGCTGACACGGTCCAACTCCCGCTGGTCCACCAGGGCGAGCGCGTCGGCCAGCTCCTCGTCGCCCCGCGCGACGGCGGGCCGATGAGCAACAACGACCGTCGGCTGCTGACCGATCTCGCTCGCCAGGCAAGTCCTGCGGCGTACGCCGTCGGTCTCAACCTCGAGCTGCAGCGGTCGCGCGAACGGCTGGTCGCGACGCGCGAGGAGGAGCGACGACAGCTGCGGCGCGAGCTCCACGATGGCCTGGGCCCAGCCCTGGCCGGCAGTCGGCTCCAGCTGCAGGCCGCCCAGGCGGCGCTCGCCAATGACCCCGCCCGAGCGAGGGAGATCTTGCGCGACCTTGAAGCCGAGACGTCGGCGGCGGTGCGCGAGGTGCGACGAATCGCTCGTGACCTGCGCCCGTCATCGCTCGACGAGCTCGGGCTGATCGGCGCCCTACGCGGGCGGGCGGCACACTTCTCGGCAGATGGTCGTTTCGAGGTCGAAGTCGTCGCGCCCGAGGACCTGCCGCCACTCCCTGCTGCGGTCGAGACGGCCGCCTACCTCGTGGCGCTCGAGGCGCTCGCGAATGTCGTGCACCACGCGCGGGCGCACTCGTGCGCGGTGCGGATCGAGCTTGACGGCGATCTGCAGGTGGAGATCCGCGACGACGGCGTGGGAATGCCATGGCGAGTGGCTCCGGGGGTCGGCCTTCGCTCCATGCGCGAGCGCGCCGCCGAGCTGGGCGGCTCGCTGGAGATCGGGCCGAACGGGGCATCGGGTACCGCGGTGGTCGCTCGTCTGCCGATCGCGCCGGGACGGCAGTGATGGCGCCGATTGCGGTGCTCGTCGCCGACGATCACCCCGCCTACCGAGCCGGCGTCCGGGCGCTGTTCGAGGGCGTCGATGAGATCCGGGTCGTGGGCGAGGCAAGATCGGGGGAGGAGGCCGTGCGCCTGGCGCGCTCGCTCGAGCCTGACGTCGTGCTGATGGACCTCCAGATGCCGGTCGTGAACGGCATCGAGGCCACCCGCCAGCTCGTGCGCGAGCTGCCCCAGACCGCGGTGCTGGTGCTGACCATGCTCGAGGACGACGACTCGGTCTTCGCCGCCATGCGCGCCGGCGCCCGGGGTTACCTGCTGAAGGAGGCCGGGCGCGAGGAGCTGGTGCGGGCGATCGAGGCGGCGGCCAACGGTGAGGCGATCTTCGGCGCGGCCGTCGCGCGCCGCATCGCTGCCTTCTTCAGCGGAGCTGCGGAAGCCGTCGCCGTCGCGCGTCCCTTCCCGGAGCTCACGCAGCGCGAGCGCGAGGTCCTCGACCACATCGCGCGCGGCGAGAACAACCAGGCGATTGCGCGGCGGCTCGGCCTCAGCGACAAGACGGTGCGCAACAACGTGAGCGTGATCCTCAACAAGCTGCAGGTGGTCGACCGCGCGCAGGCAATCGTGCGAGCTCGCGAGTCCGGAATGGGCGGCGAAGAACGCTGATGCCACGACGTCTTTCCCTGAAGCGTCGGGACGGCCGCCCCGTGACGCCGGGACCTCGACGACACCATCCTCGCGTCGTGGTAGTGGAGGAAGGGGGAGATGCCGTGGTGCGGTACGCGCGCATCGGCTTCGTCGGCGTCGCTTGGCTCTTCGTGGCCTGTCTGTTCGTGCAGCTCTTCCTCGTCGGACTCGACCTCTTCGAAGCAGGCATCCCGCACTCGGTGCATGCCGACTTCGCGTACACCTACGGCTGGCTCCTACCCGGCATGCTCCTGCTCGGGCGGGTTGGACGGCTGAGCAGGCGGATCTTGGCGCTCACCACGCTGCTGCTGGTCCTCTACGCAGCCCAGACATTGCTTCCCTCGATCGCCGACGCCGCTCCCCTGCTCGCGGCATTCCACGCGGTGAACGCCATCGTCATCTTCTGGCTGGCGATCGGCCTGGCTCACCGCGCCCGCGGGTCGGCGGCGGACCGACGCTGACCGATGCGCGCCTGGCGCTTGG
>CAYXZN010000095.1:3972-7764 GCA_964469325.1 uncultured Steroidobacteraceae bacterium | reverse complement strand
AGGTACTTCTTCTCCGCCTCTGGGATGCCCAGCCGGTCGTAGGTGCGGCGGATGTACTCCGGCACGTCATCCCATGACTGGGCCGCCTTGTCGGTGGGCGCGATGTAGTAGTAGATGTCCTGGAAGTCGATGCCCGACAGGTCCGCGCCCCAGTTCGGCATCGGGCGCGCCTCGAAGTGGCGGTACGCCTTCAGCCGCAGCTGGGTCATCCACTCGGGCTCGCCCTTGAAGCGGCTGATCTCCGCCACGGTCTCGGCGTCCAGCCCCTTGCGGGCGATGTTGAGCGACGTCGCCTCGGCGTCGTGCCAGCCGTACTTGTACTTGTCGGGGATCTGGGTCAGTGCCGGGTTTGGAAGGGCCATCATTCCTCGCGCGTTATCTGCGGTTCGCGGCTGTTGCGGCTCGTTCGAGGGCAATCCCGACTGAATTAGTCGGTGTTGCAGCCATTGTCCTCCACCTCGGCCGGACCGTCAATCGGCCGCCGCTGCCCGCCGCTGCCCGTCGCTGCCGCTCGGGCTGGTGGCGGGCCGGTCCCGGGCCGCGGTTGTGGCTCCAGTCTCCGACTTCCGGCAATCGAATGGGAATCACGTTAAGTGGGTCGGGAGTGATTGGCCATGCGACCGCTGCCTGAGCGTGGATCCCCGCCCAGCAGCGCTTCCCGACGCCACTCGAGCCACTTAACGCTGCTTCCATTCGCAGATCGCGGGTCGAGGAGCGCCGACGCACGGATCGTGAATGGGGATCGCAGACCGGTCATTGGGCAGCCAGCAGGCAGCGACCTTGCTTCACCGATGCCTCGTGCGGCACGGCGAGCAGCACGATCACGGCGAGCAGCACCAGCCCGGGCGCGGCGAAACCCGCTCGATGCCCCACCAGGGCGACAGGTGGCAGCGATGGGCCAACCACCACGCCCAGGTGCGCTGGATCTGGCTCACCCTGCCGTGGCTGGGCGTCTGGCTGGCGACCTCCCCGCTGCTGCTCACCTACGGAGCCGATCCTGCCGACGGCGTCCAGCGCATCACCGAGCTGCGCGGCCTCGCCCCGCCAGAAGAGCGCGCCACCTGGGCGACCTGGAACGACGTCATCTGCGGTGCGCTGGTGACGGCGCTCGGGCTGCTGTCGCTCTCCCCGCGCAACATCTGGGCGCCGTGGGGCGTGGCCGTCATCGGCATATGGCTCGTCTTCGCCCCGCTGGTGCTCTGGACACCGTCCCCGGCCGACTACCTGAACGACACCCTGGTGGCGATCGCGCTCATCTCGCTGACCGTCCTGATCCCGGGCATGCCCGGCATGCCGCTGATCATGAAGCCCGGTGCGGAGACGCCTCCCGGCTGGTCCTACAACCCCAGCTCCTGGCTCCAGCGCACCCCGATCATCGCCCTGGGCTGGTTCGGCTTCTTCCTGGGCCGATACATGGCGGCCTACCAGCTGGGCTACATCGACTCGGTCTGGGACCCGTTTTTCGGCGACGGGACGGAGCGCATCCTCGACTCGGACGTCTCGCTCATGTGGCCCATCTCGGACGCGGGGCTGGGATCGGCCATCTACATCGGCGAAGCGCTCATGGGCTACATGGGCTCCACGATGCGCTGGCGGACCATGCCGTGGATGGTCGCCTTCTTCGGGATCGCGGTCATCCCGCTGGGAGTCGTCAGCATCGGGCTGGTCATCCTCCAGCCGGTGGCGGTCGGGACGTGGTGCACCCTTTGCCTGGCCACCGCGGTCGCCATGCTGGTCATGATCCCGCTCGCCGTCGACGAGGTGGTGGCCATGCTCCAGTTCCTGGTCGGCCGCGTGCCCGAGGGCGCCAGCTGGTGGCGCGCCTTCATCCTGGGCTACGGCATCGAAGGTGAGGCCGATACCCGCAGCCCCGACCTCGGCGGGCCCCTGCGCCGGACGGCGCCGGCATCGGCCTGGGGTGTGAGCGTGCCGATCGGCCTGGCGGCAGCAGCCGTGGCCGGCGTCTGGCTGCTGGCGGCGCCGGAACTGCTGGGGACGGCCGAGCCGCTGGCGAGCAGCAACCACCTCGTCGGCGCGCTGGCCACCACCATCGCGGTGGTCGTGATGGCCGAGCCGATCCGGGTGGGTCGATTCGTGAACGTGCCCGTGGGGCTGTGGATAGCCGCGTCGGCGTTGCTGCTCGGCGGGGAGATGGCGGACGTGGTCAGCAACGGGGTCGTCGGCCTGGTGGTCGCGGCCGGCAGCCTGCCGCGTGGCCCGATCCACGAGCACTATGCCGGCTGGCAGCGTTTCGTCCGGTAGGCGGCGTTCTGTCGACGCGAGCCCATGCGAGGAGGCGTCTCGGCTTGCGAGCTGCGAATGGGAATCGCGTTAAGTCGGTCGTGAGCCGCCGGACGCCGTCGTCCGTCTGCCTGGTGAGCGCGGACCTCCTCTGGTCGACGCTTCCCGAGGTCCCTCGAGCCACTTAACGCTACGTCCATTCGCATATCGCAAGTCGGTGCGAGCGAATCAGCGGAATGCGAACCAGAATCACGCGCCGCTGGTCGAGGCGGCGGCCGCAGCTGTCGATCCTGGAGTGGGGCGAGCGTCGTAGTAGTAACGAACGCAGCAGCCAACCCACCCAACCAAGGAGACGACCCGAAATGGCGCACGGCGACTTCACCCACATCGAGATTCCGGCCGACGACACCGAGCGCGCGCAGCGCTTCTACGGTGAGCTGTTCGGCTGGAAGTTCCAGACGTTTCCTGGCTTCGAGGGCTACCACCTGTTCGTCACGCCCGCCGGCGAAGAGGCGGTTGGAGGAGCGATCGGGAAGCGGGCCGAGTCGGCGCCGGAGAAGCTGCGCACCTACATCCACGTCGACTCGATCGACGACACGCTCGCCCGGCTGCAGGCCGCGGGCGGAACGGTGGTCACCCCCAAGAGCGAGGTCCAGGGCCAGGGCTGGTACGCGGTCTTCACCGACACCGAGGGCAACGAGCTGGCCCTCTGGGAGCGGATGCCGCGCTGAGCGTCACGCTTCCACGAGCTCCCCCAGCTCGTCCGCCGATGGCCGCCGCTCCACGAATGGCCGCGCTCCCTCCACCGCCACCGCCCCATTGACCGATGCGACGGCCGCCACCCGGCCGTCGGCGATGAAGGCCACTCCGAACCGATCCTCGCCGCCCCCGGGCAGCACCCGCTCCTCGTCCCAGGTCGGGGCCCACCCGACGTGGTCCACGAGCTGCCCGGCGAACTCGGTGTAGACCCACGGGGCGCGGCGCTCCGGCACCGGCTCGCCCAGCAGCGCCAGCGCCGCCGCCTCCCCGCTCTCCCGTGCCGCGTGCCAGTGCTCGACCCGGATTCCGCGACCGGTCCCGTCCAGCGGGTGCACGGCCCGAGCCACGTCGCCGGCGGCGAAGGTCCCCGGGGCGCTCGTCTCGCCTCGCTGGTCGACCACCACCCCGTCGTCGACGCGCAGCCCCGCCGCCTCGGCCAGCTCCGTGCGCGGCGTCACGCCCACGCCCGCCACCACCAGGTCCGCCGGCAGCCGCTCCCCGGCGAGCATCACCGCACCATCCTCGACACGCTCGCAGACGGCGCCCAGACGCACCTCGACGCCGGCCGCCTCGAGCCGCCGCCGGGCCCACGCTCCGACGGCCTCGCCCAGGCCGCCCGACCACAGCTCGCCGCCCGCCTCGACCAGCGTCACCGACAGGCCGATCTCCGCCAGTGACGCACCCACCTCTACGCCGATGAAGCCGCCACCGATCATCACCGCCCGCCCGCCGCGTCTCGCCTCCGCGTCACTCCGCGCCTTCAGCGCTCGGCGCCGGATCGCCTCCGCGTCG
>CAYXZN010000095.1:0-3872 GCA_964469325.1 uncultured Steroidobacteraceae bacterium | reverse complement strand
CGCCTCCGCGTCACTCCGCGCCTTCAGCGCTCGGCGCCGGATCGCCTCCGCGTCGGCCACGGTCCGCAGCAGCATCGCCGACTCCCCGCCGGGGACGGGCAGGGACCGGGGTTGCGCCCCGGTCGCCAGCAGCGCGTGGCCGAACTCGAGCTGCTCACCGGAGTGGAGCCGCGCCCGATGCGCCCCCGCATCCAGGGCCATCGCCCCGTCGCCCAGCCGAAGCTCGACGCCGTGGCGCTCCCACCACCCCTCGGGCTCGGCCAGCACCAGCTCCATCGGCACCTCGCCGCGCAGCAGCTCCTTGGAGAGCGGCGGCCGGTTGTAGGGAGGCATCGTCTCATCCGTCGCTAGCAGAATCGAGCCGCCGAACTTGCGGCGGCGCAGGGTCCGGACGAAGCGGGCGGCGGCGACCCCTCCGCCCACCGCCAGCACGTCGACGCGTCGCATGGGCCCGATCCTATCGGCTCACCCTGCTACCGTCGCCGAGCGTGAGCGTGAGCGGCACCATCCTGCGCGCGTCGAGCGGCTTTTACTACGTCCTGGCCGACGGACGCATGGTCGAGTCGAAGCTGCGCGGCCGGCTGAAGAAGGAGCGGCGCGCGACCGACCTGGCCGTCATCGGCGACCGGGTGAAGGTGACGATCCTGCCCGACGGCAGCGGCGTGATCGAGGAGGTCGAGCCGCGCCGCCGTCGTTTCAGCCGACGCAAGCCGGACGCGGCCGGCCGCGATCGGCCCTGGCGGGAGGACGTCCTGGTCGCCAACGCCGACCAGGTGCTGGTCGTCTTCGCCTGCGCCGATCCCACCCCGCACCTGCGCATGGTCGACCGATTCCTGGTGGCCGCCGAGCACAGCAACGTGGAGCCGATGCTGGTCGCCAACAAGGTCGACCTCGTCGGGCCGGATCGGGCCGCGGAGCTGCTCGGGGAATACGAGCGCATCGGCTACGAGGTGGTCTACACCAGCGCCCGCGCGGGGATCGGCGTCGAGGAGGTGCGCGAGCGACTGGCGGGGCGCGTCTCGGTCGTGACCGGGCCGTCGGGGGTCGGGAAGAGCACCCTGCTCAACGCCGTGCAGCCTGGGCTCCAGCTGGCCACCGCGGAGGTGGGCCGGTCGCTCGGGAAGGGGCGCCACACCACCGTCGCCTCGGAGCTGATCCCGCTGGCCGACCCGCGGGGCGGCTACGTGGCCGACACGCCGGGGCTGCGGGAGATCGGCCTGTGGGAGATCCCGGCCGGCGAGCTGGACTGGTGCTTCCGCGAGTTCCGCCCGTACCTCGGGGAGTGCGGGTTCAACGACTGCGCCCACCTGAGCGAGCCGCGCTGCGCCGTCCGCGCCGCCGTCGAGTCCCGCGAGATCAGTGCCTCCCGCCACGACAGCTACGTCCGCCTCCGCACGGAAGCAGCGTGACGACGCGGCGAGGGGCCCCTACGGCACGCCACGAAACGCCACGCGTTTGAAGCAGCGACGGAATGGGCAGACCACGAGCCGTCCCGCGCCGGTGAAACATGAGCTGCTTGGAATGGCGGCGGAACGGCGAGACAAAGCGTTTCGGCAGACCGCTGAAACGGCAGGGGGTTCAGTCAGCGACGGGCGGCGTAGGCCGGGAGCTCCAGCCGTCAAGCGAAACCCCCGGTGTTTCATCCCCCGTGTCCGGATGGCGTCGCGCACCCGCGCAAGACACGCCGCCTGGGCCGTATTCGCCCCGCGGATACACCGACGGCACGCGTCCGTCTCTGCCGTCACCGCACTCGCAGGGCAGATGGCGCGACGGCAGGGAGCCGCCGCTGCCGCAGTTGTATTCGCCCCGCGAATGTCTGACCGGGCGCGGCGCGGCTGATCGCGGCGCGCCGGCGGTCCGCGAACACGCCGCGCGTATGATCGGTGAGTGGAGATCGCGCCGCGGGTGCACGCCGTCAAGCTGCTGGGCGCAACCGGCTTCCTGGTCTGCGAGCAGCGGCTGACCCTGATCGACACCGGGCTGGCCGGATCGAGCAGGCGGCTGAAGCGGTACGTCGAGAAGATCGGCCGATCGATGGACGAGCTGGACCGGATCGTGTGCACGCACGCCCACCCGGACCACATCGGCGCCGTGAGGGAGCTGGCGACCGCCCCCGACGTGCAGGTGCTGATGCACCCCGCCGACATCTCCGGCCTCCAGGTGAGGCTGCGCGACGCGGTCGCCGCGCGGAACGCGGGACCCATCATCGCCTTCCTGACCCGCGGCCCGGAGGACGCCGCGCCCGTCAGCGACGGCGACGTGATCCCGGTGCTGGGCGGGCTGCGGGTCGTCCACACCCCGGGCCACACACCGGGGAGCATCTGCCTCTACGCGGAGCGCCTCCGCCTCCTGTTCACCGGCGACGTCCTGCAGGTGGTGCGCGGCCGGCTTGCCTTCGCCTCGCCGTTCTTCAGCGAGGACATCGCCACCTCCCGCGCCAGCGTCGAGCGGCTGGCGGAGCTGGACGTCGAGACCATCGCCCTCTCGCACTTCCCGCCCTGGCGCGAGGACGCGACGGGAGCCCTGCGCGACCTGGCCGCGCGCGCCGCGGTGGGCTGACCGATGAGGCCGCCGATGCACGAGCCAATGTGCCAGCCGATGTGCCAGCCGATGCGGCACCCGAGTCCATCCGTAGTGCGGGCGCGGCATGCTGCTCGACCTAGCCACCCCGTCGGGAGCGAACTGAGATGGAGACGATCCCCCAGCTGATCCGCGAGTCAGGCCGCCGATACGGCCGGAAGCCGGCGCTGATGATCCGGCCCGGCTTCCGCACCCGGAGGTGGTCGTTCGCCGACCTGGCCGAGCTCACGCCCAAGGTCGCCCGCGTCTTCGCCGATGCCGGCATCCAGCCCGGCGACCGCGTCCTGATCTGGGCGGTGAACCGACCGGAGTGGTGCCTCGCCTTCCTGGGCGCGATCTACGCCGGGGCGGTGGTCGTCCCGCTCGACGTCCGCAACGCCCCCGACTTCCTGGCGCGGATCATGGAGCGGACGAAGCCCAAGCTGGTGATCGCCTCGCAGCCAACGGCGGAGGGAGCCCGCTCCCTCGACCTGCCGATCATCTGGATCGAGACCATCCCCGACCGCGCCCGCGACGCCGCGCCGCTCCCCGAGCAACCCATGGGGCCCGATGACCTGGTCGAGATCATGTTCACCAGCGGCACCACCGGCGACCCGAAGGGGGTGATGCTCACCCACCGCAACATCGTCTCGAACGCGGTCACGCTGGTCGACGTCTTCCCCTTCCAGAAGGACGAGCGGCTCCTGTCGATCCTGCCGCTGAGCCACATGTTCGGCCAGGTGCCCTGCTTCCTGGCGCCGATTGCCGCCGGTGCCGCGGTCGTCTACCCAGTGAGCCGGCAGCCATCGGCCCTGATCAAGACGTTCCGCGACTTCAAGGTGACGATGCTGCTCATCGTCCCACAGGGGCTGCAGCTGCTCGACAACGCCATCCAGCGGCAGGTCGAGTCGGCCGGCAAGGCGGAGACGTTCGAGAAGCTGCACAAATGGGCGCGGCGCCTGCCGCGCCCCCTGCAGCGCCTGCTCTTCCGCCCCGTCCTGCGACGCTTCGGCGGGAGGCTGCGGACCATCGCGGTCGGCGGCGCAGCCCTGGACCCGGCGCTCGCCCAGCGCTGGAGCGAGATGGGCATCGAGGTGGTCCAGGGCTACGGGGCGACCGAGATGTCGCCGGTGGTCAGCTTCACCATGCCGGGCCGCAACCGGATTGGGACGGTCGGCCAGGCGATCCCCGGGGTGGAGATCCGCATCGCCGACGACGGCGAGGTGCTGGTCCGCGGCCCGAATCGGTTCATCGGCTACCACGAGAACCCCGAGGCCACCGCCGCCGCCATCGACGCCGACGGCTGGTCCCAC
>CAYXZN010000094.1:0-7792 GCA_964469325.1 uncultured Steroidobacteraceae bacterium | reverse complement strand
CGAGCGGCCGGGTTCCTCGACGAGGGCGACCGGGTCAAGATCACGGTCCAGTTCCGTGGGCGCGAGCAGACGCACCCGCAGCTGGGGCGCACGCTCCTGGAGCGGACCGCGGAGGTTCTCGCCGAGCACGGCACCATCGAACGGCCGCCGCTCCTCGAGGGCCGCAGCATGTACATCGTGATGGCGCCGCTGGAGAAGCGGCCCGAGAAGAAGACCGACAGCGAGGCAGGCTCGCAGGCGGAGGCGGAACCGGCCGCGGAGACGATCGGCGACGCGGTCACCGCCAAGGCCCACGACCGGCAGCCGCCGGCCGAGCAGGCCCCGCAGCAGGCCCAGCAGTAAGCGGGCGCGACGGGAACGAACGAATGCCGAAGATGAAGACCCACAAGGGGACGGCCAAGCGGTACACCAAGACGGGTTCGGGCAAGTGGGTCCGGCCCAAGTCCTGGCGCGGCCATCACCTGGAGATCAAGTCGAGCCGCCGAAGGCGACGCTACGCCAAGAAGGCAGTCGTGCCGGACGTCCACAGCGAGCAGCTGCGCCGGCTGCTCCCGTACGAGTAGCGTCGCATGGCACGCGTGAAGCGCGGCGTCGCCGCCCACAGGCGCCACAAGCGGCTGCTCGCCCAGGCCAAGGGGCGCCGCGGCACCCGCTCCAAGCTGGTGCGCCCCGCGCGCGAGGCGCTCTTCCACGCCCTGGTCTACGCGTACCGCGACCGGCGTGACCGCAAGCGCGACATGCGCCGGCTGTGGATCGAGCGCATCAACGCCGCCTCGCGCCAGCACGGTGTGCCGTACGGGCGCTTCATCGCCGGCCTGAAGGCGGCAGGGGTCGAGGTGGATCGCAAGATCCTCGCGGACCTGGCCGTCCGCGACCAGGCCGCGTTCGGGCAGATGGTCGAGCTCAGCAAGTCCTCGTTTAGCAGCTAGCCGGCGCGCTCCAGCGCCGGCTCCCACCGACCCTGTTCCGCCACGGCGGGACGGGGTCGTTCGTTTTCGCCGATGATGAGGCACCGATGAGCGTTTCCGACGGCATCCCGGACCTCCGCGCCGAGCTCGAGCAGATCCGGGCACAGGCACGTGAGGGCCTGACGCGAGCCGATGACGCCGCACGCGTCGAGCAGCTGCGGGTCGAGCTGCTGGGCCGCAACGGCCGACTCACCGCCGCCATGAAGCGGCTCGGCAGCGTCGACGCCGGCGAGCGCCCTGCGCTCGGACAGCTCGCCAACGAGGTGCGGCGCGAGGTCGAGGAGGGGATCGGCGCCCGGCTCGAGCAGCTGCGGACCGCCTCGCTGGGAGATCAGCTGGCCGGCGAACGGATCGACATGACCGGTCCGGGGCGTCCCGCCCGCCTCGGCCGCCTGCACCCCACCATGACCGTGGAGCGGATGTTCCGCGAGATCTTCCACGGCTTCGGCTTCGAGGTGCTGGAGGGGCCGGAGATCGAGACCGACGAGCTGAACTTCGAGCTGCTCAACATCCCGCCCGACCACCCCTCCCGGGACCTGTGGGACACCCTGTTCGTCGCCGAGCCCGGATCGTGGGAGACGGGGGCGCCGCGGCCCGCCGAGGACGGCACCATCCTGCGGACCCACACCAGCCCGGTCCAGATCCGCGGCATGCGGGAGCTGCGGCCTCCGATCCGGGTGATCACGCCCGGGCGCTGCTACCGTCACGACGCGGCCGACGCCAGCCACGGGTTCGAGTTCTTCCAGGTGGAGGGGCTGGTGGTCGACCGGTCCACGTCGCTCGCCGACCTCAGGGGGATGCTCGAGGAGTTCGCGCGGTCCCTGTACGGCCCCGACACCCGCACCCGCTTCCGCCCCGGCTACTACCCGTTCACCGAGCCGTCGGTGGCGTTCGACATCGGCTGCCGGGTGTGCGGCGGGCCGGGCTGCCCGGCCTGCAAGCGCACCGGCTGGGTGACCATCCTGGGGGCCGGCATGGTCCACCCGGTCGTGCTGCGCAACGGCGGCATCGACCCCGACCGGTACCAGGGCTACGCGTTCGGCATGGGCCTGGACCGGATCACCATGAACCGATACGGGGTGGGCGACCTGCGGATGCTGATGAGCGCCGACCTGCGCTTCCTTCAGCAGTTCAGCGAGGGCCGCTGACCGATGCGCGTTCCGCTCTCCTGGCTCCGCGACTACGTCGACGTCGACCTGCCGCCGCGCGACCTGGCCGAGCTGCTCACCCTGCGCGGCATGGAGGTCAGCGAGGTCGAGCTGGCCGGCGCCGACTGGAGCGACGTGGTGGTGGGGCGGCTGCTCGAGGTCGCGCCGCACCCCAACGCGGACACGCTGTTGCTGGCGCGGGTCGACGTGGGACGAGGCGAGCCGCTGGAGATCGTGTGCGGGGCCACCAACATCGCGCCGGGCCAGCTGGTGCCGGTGGCGGTGGTCGGCTCGGTGCTGCCCGGCGGGCGCCGGATCGAGCGCACCAAGATCCGGGGCGTGTTGTCGCAGGGGATGCTGTGCAGCGCCGCGGAGCTGGGCCTGGGCGCCGATGCCGAGGGGATCCACATCCTGGGCACCAACGACGAGCATCCCATCGGCGCCGACCTGGCAGAGCAGGTGGGCGAGACGGTACTCGACGTCGACGTCAAGCCCAACCGGGGCGACGCGCTGTCGATGGTGGGGCTGGCGCGGGAGGTGGCGGCGGCCACCGGGGCGGCCCTCCGACTGCCGGAGGCGGCCCTCGTGGAGGATTCCGAGCTGCGGACCAGCGCTCAGGTCAGCGTGCGGATCGAGGCGCCGGACCTCTGCCCTCGCTTCACCGCCCGCTACCTGGCCGACGTCCACAACGGCCCCTCGCCCGAGTGGATGCAGCGGCGGTTGATCGCCGCCGGGATGCGGCCCATCAGCGCGGTGGTGGACGTCACCAACTACGTCATGCTCGAGCTGGGCCAGCCGATGCACGCCTACGACGCCGAGGCGGTGCCCGGCGGCGAGATCGTCGTGCGGCGGGCGCGCGACGTCGAGGAGCTCGAGACGATCGACCACGAGCTGCGCCGTCTCGACTCGCGGATGCTGGTGATCGCGGACCGGGAGTGGCCGATCGGGCTGGCCGGGATCATGGGAGGCGCCTCGACCGAGGTGCAGGCCGATACCACCCGCGTCATCCTCGAGTCGGCCGCCTTCGACGGCCCCACGGTCCGCAACGCGGCGCGGCGGCTGGGGCTGCGCTCCGAGGCGTCCGCCCGCCACGAGAAGGGGATCCCCTGGAACCTGCCGCGCGCCGCCGCGGACCGTGCCGCCGCGCTGCTCGCCGAGCTGACCGGGGCGAAGGTGGCGGCTGGGATCGTGGACAACGACCCCGAGCCGAAGGCGCTGCACCGGGTGGCGGTCGACCTCGACCGCATGAACCGGCTGCTGGGGACCCAGATCGACCAGCGGCGCCTCGGCGAGCTGCTGAGCCCGCTCGGCTTCGCGGTCGAGCCCGAGGGGGAGCGGGGGGTGGTGGTGACCGTGCCTGCGCACCGGACCGACGTGGCCATCCCCGCCGACGTGGCCGAGGAGGCGGCCCGCGCCCACGGCTACGAGGCGATCCAGGCCGCGGTGGGACGGGCGGAGCTGCCGCCGCACCGCCCCGATCCGTCCGCCCCGCGGCACGAGGTGCGGCGGATCCTGGCCGGCCTGGGCCTGAACGAGCTGGTCACCCACGCGCTCATCGCTCCCGGCGACCTCGCCCGGAGCGGCTACGATCCGGAGGCAGCGGAGCTGGTGCGCGTCGCGAACCCCCTCAGCGTCGAGCACTCGGTGATGCGCCCGACCCTGTACCCGTCGCTCCTCGCCGCGCTGGCCGACAACGTCCGGCAGCGGCGGACCCGCGCCTGGCTGTTCGAGGTCGGCAAGACGTACTGGTACGACCCGCAGGCGCCCGCGGCCACCCGGCGCTTCGCCGAGACGGCGGGTACCGGACGCTGGGAGGCGTGGCACGTCGGCATCGTGCTGTGGGGCGCCTCCTCGCCGCCCTACCCGAATGTCGAGCCACGGGCGGCGGAGGTGGCCGACCTGAAGGGGATCGTGGAGGCGCTGCATGAGGCGCTGGGCGCTACGCCGCCCTCGTACCGCCCGGAGAGCCACGACGAGCGGCACCCGCACCTGCACCCCGGACGGGCTGCACGGCTGGTCGACCCGGCAGGGCAGGCGTACGGGAGCATCGGCGAGCTCGACCCGCGCGTCGCCGAGGCGTGGTCGATCCCCGGGCGCCCGGTGATCGCCGCCATCCTGCTGCCCGCTCTGCTGGCGCTGGTGCCGGAGGAGCGACGAGTCGTCCCGGTGCCCGCCGCCCAGCCGGTCGACCGCGACCTGGCCGTGGTGGTGGACGAGGCCACGCCGCTGGGTGAGGTCCTGCGCCTGGCGCGGCTGAACGCCGGCCCGACGCTGGCCGAGCTGCACCTGTTCGACGTCTACCGCGGGCCGCAGATCGGTCCCGGGAAGGTGAGCTACGCGCTCGCCTTCCGCTTCCAGCCGGAGCAGGCCGGGGACGAGCGGAGCGTGGAGAAGGCGCTGAACAGGGTGACCGGGTCCCTGCGACACCACCTCGGCGCCGAGCTGCGGTCCTAGGCGGCTTCGCGCGGCGGCGAAACGTACCTTGTGGCGCCGTGACAGCGGCTGCTACGCTACCGCGGCCCGAGCCGGCGATGGTCGCCGCCCCGGGAAGCGGAGCGGTGCGATGGCCGAGTTCTTCAACCAGCTGAACTGGATCGATCTGTTCATCGTCATCCTGCTCGCCGGCGGGGTCTTCATCGGCTGGACGCAGGGACTGATCCGGTACGCGCTGAGCGGCGTTGGCGTGCTGGTCGCCTTCGTCCTGGCCAGCCAGCTGAAGGGGCCGCTGTCCGACATGCTCGGCTTCTGGACCGCCTTCAGCCCGCCGGTCCGCGAGCTGTGGATCTTCTTCGTCCTGTTCGTCGGCCTCACCCTGGCGGCGTGGTTCATCGTCCGGGCTCTCTACCGGCGCACCCGCCTGCCGATCGCGCGCCAGCTCGACGAGCTGGGCGGCGCCGTGCTGGGCATGATCTTCGCCGCTCTGGCGATCGTGTTCCTGGTGGTGCTGCTCGACTCGTTCTTCGACTCCGAGACGGTGCCGGCATTCGCCAAGAACGAGGCCGGCTTCCTGCGCGCCATCCACGAGACGATGAACGACTCGCTGCTGGTGAGCGTCTTCCGCGAGGCGATCATCCCGACCGCCGGCTACGTGACCCGCCCCTTCGTTCCGAGCCAGATCGCGGAGTTCCTGCACCTCCGGTGACGCGCGACGCTGCCCTCGTCGCGGGGCAGCCGCTGCCCGGCGCGCCGATCGAGCAGCGGGCCTGGTTCGACCGGCCCTCGATCGAGGTGGCGGCCGAGCTGCTCGGCGCGTACCTGGTGCACGACGCACCCGACGGACGGATCTCCGGACGGATCGTGGAGGTCGAGGCCTACCAGGGTCCGGAGGATCTCGCCGCCCACTCCGCACGCGGACGCACAGCGCGCAACGCGGTCATGTTCGGCCCGCCCGGACACCTGTACGTGTACCTGGTCTACGGGCTGCACCACTGCCTCAACGTGGTGTGCGGCCCGGGCGCGAAGCCCGAGGCGGTGCTGGTCCGCGCCGTGGCGCTCACCGAGGGGATCGAGCAGGCCCGGGAGCGCAGGGGCGCGGCAGTACCGCTTCACCGGCTGGCGGCGGGGCCGGGGAACGTGGGCAGCGCGTTCGGGATCGACCGCGGACTGAACGGCGCGGACCTGCTGGCGGGACCGGTTCGCATCCTCCGTGGGGCCCCGGTGGACGCGGTGGTGGCCGCCCCGCGCATCGGCGTCGGATACGCGGGAGAATGGGCCGACCGTCCGCTGCGCCTCCACCTCGCCCATGACCCCCACGTCTCCCGACGCTGACCGACCCGCGCCCGGCTCCGCCGCCGACGGCGCCACGCTGCGTGCGCTCGAGTTCCCCGCCATCGTCGAGCGGCTGGCGGCGCTGACCGCCTTCGCACCGTCGCACGAGGCGGCCGAGACCACGCTGCCGTCAGCCGACCCCGCGCTGGCCGCGCTCCTCAACGACCAGACCGACGAGGCGGTCCGGCTGGGCGAGGAGCAGCCGCAGGCCGGAGTGGGTGGCGCGCGAGACGTGCGCGGCCCGGTGGGCCGGGCGTCGCGCGGCGGCCGCCTCGCGCCGCTGGAGCTGCTGGACGTGGCCGAGACGCTGCGTGCGGGCGAGGAGCTCGCGCGGCGCCTGGCCGGCTGGCGCGGTCCGCACCTCTCGGAGCTTCGCGAGTCGCTGGTCGGGCTGCCCGAGCTCCGAAGCCGGATCCAACGCAGCGTGGACGACTCGGGTGAGATCCTCGACGCCGCCTCGCCGCAGCTCGCCGCGCTGCGGCGCCAGATGCGCCAGTCGCAGGAGCGGGCGCGCGAGCGGCTGAACGCCATGCTCCGCGACCCGGACCTGGCCACCGCCCTCGGCGAGACGATCGTCACCCAGCGCGCCGGCCGCTACGTCATCCCGGTGCGCGCGGAGGCGAGGGGCCGGGTCCGCGGCATCGTGCACGACCAGAGCGCGTCGGGGGCAACCCTGTTCGTGGAGCCGATGACGGTGATCGAGCTCAACAACCGCCGGACCGAGGCGACGCTGGAGGCCCAGCGCGAGGAGGAGCGGGTCCTGGAGGAGCTGTCGCGCGAGGTGGAGCGCGAAGCCGACCCGATCCGGGGCTCGCTCGACGCCCTGGCCACCGCCGACCTGTGGCTGGCCCGCGCGCGGCTGGCCGGAGAGATGGATGCGCTGCGTCCGGAGCGCAGCGACGACGCCGTCGAGCTCCTCTCCGCCCGCCACCCGCTCCTGGGCGCGGGCGCCGTTCCCATCGACGTGCGGCTCGGCGATCGGTTCGGGTACCGGGCCATGATCGTGACCGGCCCGAACACCGGCGGCAAGACGGTGGCGCTGAAGACGATCGGCCTGCTGGCGCTGATGCACCAGGCCGGGCTGCGTGTCCCTGCCGCGGCGGGGAGCCGGCTGCCGGTCTTCGAGCGCGTGATGGCCGACATCGGCGACGAGCAGAGCATCGCCCAGTCGCTGTCCACCTTCTCCGGGCACCTGCGCAACATCGTCCGCTTCGTCGACGAGGCCGATCCCGGCACGCTCGTGCTCCTCGACGAGATCGGCGCCGGCACCGACCCGGCCGAGGGGTCGGCGCTGGCGATGGCGATCGTGAGCCGCCTCCTCGACGCCGGGGCCACGCTGGCGGCCACGACCCACTACGCCGAGCTGAAGAGCTTCGCGGAGGCGCACCCGCAGGTCACCAACGCGTCGGTCGAGTTCGACGTCGCCACCCTGCGCCCGACCTACCGGCTGCGGATCGGCCTGCCGGGGAAGTCGCAGGCCTTCGCGATCGCGGAGCGCCTGGGTCTCCCCGAGCCGATCCTCGACGACGCCCGCGGGCGGCTCTCGACCGAGCACCGCAGCATGGAGGAGACGCTGGCCGCCATCGCGCGGGCGGAGGAGACGACACAACGGACGCTGGCCGATGCCGAGGCGGCGCGGCGAGCGGCCGAGTCGGAGCGAGAGCGCGCCCGTAGGGGCGTCGCCCGGGCGCGCCGGGAGGCAGCCGCCCTGCTGGCGGAGGCGCGACGCGCCGCCGACCAGCTGCTCGAGCGGTCCGAGCGGGAAGCGGCCGAGCTGCGACGGGAGCTGGGGCGACAGCGCCCCGCCGGTGAGGTGCAGCGGGGGGCAGCGGCGCGCGCCGGGCTCGAGGCCCTGGCGCGCCGGGCGCCCGACGCGCGGCGGGTGGCGGCCGGCGACGGGGCGCCAGG
>CAYXZN010000093.1:0-7798 GCA_964469325.1 uncultured Steroidobacteraceae bacterium | reverse complement strand
ATGTACGGCATCGGCGGGGAGAAGAAGCTGAAGGAGGAGATCCTCGGCCACCTGCACGGCTACGAGGGGGCGCAGCCGGTGCGCATCGGGAACGCCGCCTACAAGCAGCGCCAGCACGACGTGTGGGGCGCCTTCCTCGACTCGGTCTACCTGCACACTCGCTCGCGCGACCACCTCGACGAGCGGATCTGGCCGATCCTCGTCCGCCAGGTGGAGGCGGCGATCGAGCACTGGCGGGAGCCGGACCACGGGCTGTGGGAGGTGCGCGGCGAGCCGAAGCACTTCACCACCTCCAAGATGATGTGCTGGGTCGCTGCCGACCGCGGCGCCAAGCTGGCCCGCTTCCGGGAGGACTGGGACCGTGCCGGCCGCTGGCAGGAGGCGGCCGACGAGATCAAGGCCGACATCTGTGCCAACGCGCTCGACGAGCGGGGCGTCTTCACCCAGCACTACGACACCGACGCCCTCGACGCGTCGGTGCTGCTGATGCCGCTGCTCCGCTTCCTGCCGCCGGAGGACGAGCGGATCCGGCGCACGGTGCTGGCGGTCGCCGACGAGCTGAGCGAGGACGGCCTGGTGCTCCGCTACCGGACCGAGGAGACCGACGACGGTCTCCACGGCAAGGAGGGAGCGTTCGTGATCTGCTCGTTCTGGCTCGTCTCGGCGCTGGTCGAGATCGGGGAGCTGGAGCGCGCGCGCAAGCTGTGCGAGAAGCTGCTCAAACACGCCTCGGACCTGGGCCTGTACGGCGAGCAGATCGATCCGGAGACCGGCCGCCACCTCGGGAACTTCCCGCAGGCCTTCACCCACCTGGCGCTGATCAACGCGGTGATGCACATCATCGCTGCGGAGCGTCGAGAGGCGAGGCAGCCGCCGCTCTCGCCCAAGACCCCTCGCCACGCCGCCCACGTGCACGACGGGGACGGCGACGGGCGCGCCCCGCAAAACGGTACGCGGCGCCGAGGCCGCCGCACTGCGAAGGCGAAGTAGAGCCGTGGCGCTGAGCCTCGGTTCGTTGACGAGCGTGGTGGCCTTCGCGGCCGCCGGATCCTCCTCCGGAGCCCATGCGCCTCCAGCGGCCTACCGCGCCGGCGCCTGCAACATCGGCCCGGCCGAGATCCGCGCCCGCCGACGGTTCGGCCACCTGGGCGCGGCGGCCACCATGCTCCTGCTGGCGGCGCTCCTCGCCGCCGACGCCGATCCGGCCTGGCGGCTGCTCCTATTCTTCCCGGCCGCTGCTGCCGCCGCGGGCTACCTCCAGGCCGCGTTCCGCTTCTGCGCGGCCTTCGGGCTGCGCGGGGTCTTCAACTTCGGTCATCGGGTGGGTGCCACGACCGCGGTGGAGGACCTGGAAGCCCGACGCCGCGACCGGCACCGTGCGCTGCTGATCGCCGCCCTCTCGGTCCTCGCCGGCGCCGCGGTGGCACTGCTCGCCCCCCTGCTCCCGTAGCGGCCGCCGGCGCGCGGCATTCCCCCGGCGAATCAAGCGACGGTTGCCGCCGCCTGGCGTCGCCACCGGATTCGTGCAGCGAATCGGACGACGGCGCTCCGGCCCGTCTGCCGCAGTTGTATCCGCGTGGAGAATCGGCGCCGCTGCGGACCTCGCGGCCCCTCGCGCGCCAGCGTGCAGAAGGTGGCCTGCAACTTGCCTTGCAGCCGGGTTGGCGGCTCGCTGCAGGAGATGCATCGGCCGCCGCCATTCCGTTCGGGCGGGGAGCAGAGGATGACCTTCCGGCGGCGCGCGCGGCTCGACCCCGGGCAGGTCCGTGACCTGAGGGGGCGTGGGGGGCTGGCGGTCGGAGGCCTGGGCGGCATCGGCCTGGTCGTCGCCATCGCCTGGGTCCTGCTCGGCGGCGACCCGGCGCAGCTGCCGGTCGGCTCGCTCGACGGCGAGCGCATCGGCGCAGGAGAGGCGGCCAACCTGGCGGCGGAGTGCCGAACCGGTGAGGACGCGAACGAGCGCCAGGACTGCCGAATCGTGGGCTACGTCAACTCGGTGCAGGAGTACTGGAGCGGGACGCTCGAGGGCTACCGGGAGGCACCCACCACCTTCTTCAGCGGCACCGTCTCCACCGGCTGCGGCACCGCCAGCAGCGCGGTCGGGCCCTTCTACTGCCCGAGCGACGAGGGCGTGTACATCGACCTGGGCTTCTTCGACCAGCTCGAGTCCCGCTTCGGAGCGGAGGGCGGCCCGTTCGCCGAGGCGTACGTGATCGCCCACGAGTACGGCCACCACGTGCAGAACTTGGTGGGCCTCCTCCAGGCCGGGGGCGACACCGGCGCGGAGAGCCGGGCGGTGCGGGTCGAGCTGATGGCCGACTGCTTCGCCGGCGTATGGGCGGCGAACGCGGTGGCGACCGGCTACCTCGAGCCGATCACCGACGAGCAGGTGGCCCAGGCGCTCGACGCCGCGGCAGCCGTCGGCGACGACCGGATCCAGGAGCGCGTCCAGGGCCAGGTGAACCCCGAGACCTGGACCCACGGCTCGGCCGAGCAGCGCCAGGAGTGGTTCCGCGCCGGGCTCGCCTCCGGCGATCCGAACGACTGCGACACTCTAGAAGCGGATCTCTAACCGCGGCGCCCAGCTGCTGTGGCCCGATCATCGTCAAATGCCCGCCACGAGGGCACTAACTCGTCTCGGCGCATTAAAACAGCGGTTAACGCCCGCCACACGGGCATCTGACGACACGCGCGGCAGCCACGGCCGCCCCCCGCTCCGGTCCTCAGGCCTGGGGAATCGGCCCGGTCCGCTCCCAGATGGCGGTGTCGTGTGCGAACAGCACCCGCCACGGGTCGAGCTGCGCCACGCGGTCCATCCAGGCCGGGTAGCGCGCGTCGGCCTCCAGCCCCGCCTGCGCCAGCTCGCGCTCCAGCCATGCCGATGCGAACTCCGACGCGGAGTTGAACGACTGCCCCGCCAGCAGCACCGTGCCCTGCCGGGTGTCGACCAGCAGCGACTGGTGCCCCTCGGTGTGGCCCGGGGTGGGGATGAGCCGCAGGCCGGGCAGCGGCTCGGCCTCGCCGTCGAGCAGCTCGTAGCGCGCGCCGGGGAACTCGGCGATCCCCGGGATCGTGTAGTCGGGAGTCCCGGCCGTCTGGTGCTCGATCCGCTGGGCGTAGATCGGGATGCTCCCGAAGAGCGAGTTGCCGCCCGAGTGGTCGAAGTGGAGGTGGCAGTTGGCCACGGCCTTCACCTCCTCCAGGGCCGTGCCGAGCCGGCGCAGCTGTCCTTCCAGCCCCCAGCGGACGGGCCGATACACCTCCTCCACCTCCTCGTTGGAGCCGATGCCGGTGTCGAACAGGAACAGCCCATCGGGGTGGCGGACCAGGTAGGCGCAGACCATCAGCCGCTCCCCGGCGTGCGTGGGATGGTCGTCGGGGACGGTCACGTACCCGGGGCGGAGGCGGATGACGTCATCGGCGTCGATCACGGGGGTGAGGGTAGCCGCTGCGGTGGATGGCCGCGGCACGGGCGCGAATCCTGCATCAGTTCAGGGAGCAACTCTTTTAACGAGGGGGTTACATGAACCGCAACCAGAACGAAGGCATCGTGGACAAGGTCAAGGACGCGCTGGGCATGGGCGACGGCGACGAGCAGGGCGAGACGCGGGACGAGCGAATCCGCGACGAGCCGATGGCCGACGAGCCGATGGCCGACGAGCCGGTGCGCCACGAGCGCACAGGCCAGGAGCAGGCCAGGGTCGGCGGGCGCAGCCCGGAGATGAGCAACAGCCCCGAGGCCGAGACGGGCGAGTCGCCCTACGGCACGCGCCGCACCACCGACCGGGGCGACTACGGGGCGCGCCGGGACGAAGACGTCGTCTGACGCAACGCCACGCCACGCCGCCCGCCGGAACGCACTGCACGACCGCCTCTCCGGAGGCGGTCGTGGCGCTATCCTTGGGGCACGTGGCTTGCGGCCCACTTCGGGGCGCGAGGAGGCGGCTAGTGGTTGATCGAAGATGCCAGAGCATGACAGCGTCCTGAATCGAATCGGGCGAACCGTCGGCCGGGCGGCCGGCACCGCGGTCGGCGCTGCCGAGCGCGCGGTGCGGAACGTCAGCCAGGCGATCCCGGTCCCAACAACCGGCAAGCCCGGAGGTGCTGCGACGAGGACAGGCGGCACAAGCGCGACGGGCGGCAAGGGCGCCTCAGGGAAGGACGCCGCCGCCAGGGGCTCGACCGCGAAGAGCTCTTCCGCCAAGCCAGGCTCCGCCGCCAAGGGTGGAACCGCCCAGCGCAAGCCGTCCGCGTCCAAGGCCACCACCACGAAGCGCGATCCCACCCGGAAGACGACCAGCAAGCGGGCGGGCAGCTCGGGCACGACGCCCACGCCAAAGCCAAAGGGCACGAGCTCCAGGCGGGGACGAGGGACCGGCAGCTCGCCAAGCTGAGGCATCGGCTTCATCGGCCGGTCGCGGGCCGACCACACGATTAGGGCAGCCGCCGGCGGCTTCTGTCCCGAAGGCCGGTCAAGACGGCTGCCCTATAGCGCCACCCCCCGAAGGAGGCAGCGAAAAGCGAGCGGCGGAGTGACCCCCGTGCCGACTCCGGTGAATGGTCCGGTGCGAAGTCCCGTGCTCGATCCCGTGCCTGCTCCCGCGGCGGGGGCGTTACCGCCTCCAACTCGAGCGGCAGGTCGAGTGTCGAGTCGAGTGTTCCCTCCGGTGTCACCTCCGGTGGCCGGTCGAGCAACCTCTCCGGCGCCCGCCAGGACCTAGGCTAGGTGAGCCGGGCCGGCAGGCCAAGACCTTTATCCACGACTTGCCGATTTCCCTGCGCCGATTTCGGGGCTTCATCCACAGCCGATCCCCAGCGGCGACCGCGGTCGCGGGGCCCGACCCCGATATTCCTCGGGCGCATACACCAGCGGTCCCCGCCTCGCGCAGCCGTCGTGTCACTCGTCTCGCGAATGCCGCGACGGCACGGCGCCCGTCGTGCCGTCGGTGTATGCCCTCCGCGAATACCGGCGAGGCTGGCCAGCCAACGCGACAGCAGAGCTGTCACGACGCCCGGTGACACTTCCCGCATGAACGAGCCACTCACCACGCGCGTCACCGTCCACAACGACCGTATCCGGATCGAGCAGCTCGAGCTGGCGGACCCGGCGCTCGCAGCCTTCCTGGCCGAGACGCCGGAAGCGGAGCGCGGGCAGCTGGCCGAGCGGGCGCTGCGGATCGGCCTGCTGGCGGTCTGCAACGCCAACGCGACCGTCAACGTCGACGTGGTGCGTGCCGAGTTTGGCCGCCTGGTGGCCGAGATGGCGCAGACCCAGTCGCAGGCGGCGCAGACGCTGGAGCAGACTCTCCGCACCCACTTCGCCGATGGCGAGGGCCGGCTCCCCCGTCAGCTGGAGGCGTACCTGGGCGACAGCGGCAAGCTGAACCGCCTCGTGGCGGAGCTCTTCGACGAGAACCGCCGCGAGAGCGCGCTGGGTCGGCTGCGGGAGCTGCTGGGCCGCTACTTCGACGGCGACGGCTCGCGACTCGCCACCCTGCTCGACCCGACCCGCCAGGGCAGCCCGCTCTACCAGTTCCGCACCGAGATGAGCGAGGAGTTCCGGCGCCTGAACGAGCGGCTCGAGGCGCTCGAGGCGGGGTCAAGGGCACGCGCGGAGGAGCGCGCCAGGGGGACGGCCAAGGGGACCGACTTCGAGGACCGGCTGGAGGATCGTTTGTCCGCGCTCGCCCACGGCATGGGCGACCTGCTGGAGCGGACCGGCACCGACGGCGGAGACGCGATCACCTCCAAGAAGGGCGACTTCGTGATCACGATCGATCCGGGGCGCACCCGCGGGGCCGACCTGCGGGTGGTGGTCGAGGCCAAGGACCGCTCGGTCGCGCTCCGCCGCTTGACCGACGAGCTGGCCGAGGCGCGCGAGAACCGCTCCGCCGCGGTCGCGCTGGCGGTCTTCACGCCGCACACCGCGCCGGCCTCGGTGGCGCCGCTGGCCATGGTCGGCAGCGACGTGTTCGCCACCTACGACCCCGACGCCGATGACGCGGTCGCGCTCGAGGCCGCCTACCGCGCGGCGCGCATCCTGGCGCTGCTGACCCTGCGGGACGCCGCGCACCAGCTGGACGTCGATTCGGTGGAGCGCTCGCTGGACGAGCTGTCACGCCAGGTCGAGGTGGTGCGGAGCCTGAAGACGAAGCTCACCCACATCGGCTCCACCGCCCGGGAGGTGTCCGAGGCGCTCGACGTCCTCCGTGCCGGCGTCCTGCGCAGCGTCCGCGAGATCGAGGACCAGCTGCGAGTCGCCGACCCCGGCGACGAGCCGGCGCTGACCGCCTAGCGCTGGGATCGGGGCTGGGAGATCGCCAGGACCGTCCAGCCGAGCGGGAAGAGCCCCAGCAGCGAGACGATCGAGTCGAAGATGCGGATGAGCATGCCGGCACTCTGACCTCCGCTGACTGCGGCGCGGATGCGGCCCCACTGCGGGACGCGACGAGGTCAGGACGGCCGCGTCAGAAGCTGCCGCGTCAGAAGCTGCCGCTCGATCCACCGCCGCCGGAGCTCCCCCCGCCGGAGAAGCCGCCGCCGGAGCTCCCCGAGCTCCCGCCCGACGGGGTGTAGCCGCGACCGATGGTGCCGAGCGCGGCGAACATGCCCGCGAAGTTCGGGATCGCGGACCCGGAGAAGAGCGATCCGGTGGCCCGGGTGCCCATCGCCGGTGCGCCCCCCACGGATGCGCCCTGGCCGCCGGCGTCCGCAGTGGCCCAGGTGCTCCCCAGCCAGTGCGGGACGAGCTGCGCCTCCTCGGGGTGCTCGGCCAGCGCCCGCTCGAGCAGCTCCGCCATCTCCTCGTGCAGCCCCAGCGCGAAGCCCCACACCACCGCCTTGTCGGGTGTATCGGCGAAGGCCCGCACCTCCGGATCGGCCACCACCTCCCCCAGGCTGCGGGCCTGCTCCAGCGTCTTGGCCAGGGTGCGCCGATACGCGCTCAGCATGGCGTACATCCGCGCTCCCTCGCGGGTGAGCTGGGCCATCCTGGGCGCCACCAGGCCGGTGGCCAGCGCGCCGATCCCAAGCGCCAGCCCGAGCATGATGAGCCCCGATACCGGCTGGGTGATCCCGAAGAAGAGCGCCCACGCGGCGGCGACGCCCTCGATCCACGCCACGGCCTGCCAGCCCATCACCGCCCGGCTGGGCGCCCGGGAGAACCAGCCCAGCTCCACGGCATCGGTCTCCAGGCGGCGGTGGAAGGCGGAGGTGCGGAGCTTCCGCAGGCGGGTGCGGGTCAGGATCGGATCTCCCTTGCCCAGCTTGTGCAGCCGCTCGAGCAGCTCCTGCTGCGGACGCGGCAGGGGGCCGCCGCCGGGGGGCGCCAGCAGGCGGATCATGCCCTCCTCCTGGGCGTCGCCGTCGAACCCCTCGAACACCAGGTACCCGCGCTGGGCGAGGTCGACCAGCGCGGTCGTGGCGGCGTGCGCCCCGCTGCGACCCTCGCGGACCAGGGTCGCCAGGGGCGGGGTCATGTCGGCCGGCGGCCCGGCCATCAGGATCGAAGGGCTGTCAATCAGGTGCGGGTCGCGCCCGGATCGGCGCCAGGCGAGCCACAGCACGCCCAGCGTTCCGAGCAGCGCGATCGGCGCCAGTAGAAGGCCGATCACCGCGTTCAGCTGCCGCGCCAGCCCCAGCAGTCCGGAGCCGGTGCCGCCGGTCTCGACGTCGAGCCGATCCACGGTGGCCAGCAGCGCGCCCTCCAGGTCGCCGTCGGCCGCCAGTGGGACGAAGGTGTCGCTCACCAGCGAGTCGCGCTCTGGATCGGACAGGTGGGCGCTGGTGACGCCGGAGC
>CAYXZN010000092.1:0-8035 GCA_964469325.1 uncultured Steroidobacteraceae bacterium | reverse complement strand
GTCCGAGGTCCAGTCGGCCGCCTCGCTGCCCGCGCGCCGCAGCTTCTTGCCGGCCTCGCGCCGCTGCGGCCGGCTCTCGCGCCACGCCTTCTCGGCGCGCGCCGCCGCCGTCTGCGTCGCGTCCATCACGGCGTCGCTCATCTCGCGGCCGGTCCGCGCGATCTGCGCGCTGACGTCTGCCGCCATCACCCGGTCGACGAAGGACTTCACCGAGCTCCGAACGTCATCGGCCTGCCGGGCTGGAGCGCTGGCCATCACTTACCTCCTGTCGTCTTGGGGGGACGGAGCCGGGTGGCGCACAAAGTATGCCACGCGCTGCCCTGCCCGCCACCTCCCGTACGAGGGCGGTCGCGGTTGCCAGCCGGCCGCCGGCAGGTGCCCGAGGCGGTGCGGGCAGGGCCGGCAGAGCGTGCCACAGGTCGCTCACCGCGCCATTAGCGGCGGCTTACCCCGATACACTCGCCGCATGCGCCAGCCCGACCCAGCGCCCGGGTTCCTGACCATCGGGCAGCCCGCGGCTCGAGCCATGGCCCTGGGCGGGGCCGCGCGCCACCGCCTGGACCGGACCCTCCTCGTCCACGGGCCGCCCGGCGCGGGCAAGGGCGCCTTCGTGGCCGACCTGCTGGCACTGCTGCTGTGCGGCGACGACGCGGCGCCCGACCGGCCCTGCAACCGCTGTCCGGGGTGCCGCCGCGCCCGTGACGGTTCGCACGCCGACCTGGTGGTCGGCTCGTACGAGCAGTGGCGCGAGGAGCGCAGCGCGGGCGAGAGCATCGTCAGCGCCGCGCGCCGGTGGCTGCTCTCCGCGGCGGGCGCGCCGGTGGCGGGCGAGCGGCGGGTGGTCCTGATCGAGGGGGTGGATCGCGCCGGCGAGCAGATCCAGAACGCGCTGCTCAAGGCGCTCGAGGAGCCGTCCCCGCGGCACGTCTTCGTGCTCGTCGCCGACGACCTCGATCGGGTGCTGCCGACCATCCGGTCACGCTCACAGGCGTTGCGGATCGGGGCGGTACCCCGCGGCGAGCTGTCGGCTTGGCTGGTCGACCACGAGCGGCTGCCGGCCGAGCAGGCCGACGAGCTGGCCCTGCTGGCCGAAGGGCTGCCCGGCCGCGCCGTCGGCTTCGCGCGCAACGCCGAGCTGCTCGGCTGGCGCCGCCGGGTGCAGCAGGAGCTGCTCACCCTGCTCGCGGCCGGCCGCGCCGATCGCTTCGCGTCGGCACGCGACCTCCTCGCCGAGGCGGGCCGCATGGCGCCGGCGGAAGGAGGCCGTGAGTCCGCTTCCGGGGAGGAGGCCACGGCGTCGGGTGCGCGCGCCGCCCCCGGCGCGCAGCGGGCCGCGGCGCTGCTGCTGATCGACGCCTGGATCAGCCTCGCACGCGATCTGCTGGTGACGGCCTCCGGTCGTGCCGACCTCGCCGTCGGGCGGGGCACGGTGGATGGACTGGACGACGCGAGCAGCGCCGCCGACCCCCAGCGCTGGGGGCTGGTGGTTCGCTTCCTGGAAACGGCCGCCGAGGGCCTGCGACAGAACGGCTCGCCCCGTCTCGCGCTGGAGGCCGCCATGCTGCACTGGCCGACAAGGGAACCCGAGCGCCGATGAGCGGCGCGGCCACCGGGGGGCATGCCCGACTCGAGGCGAGGGTGATCGGCCGCGTGCAGGCGGTCGGCTTCCGCTGGTGGGCCTACCGGCAGGCGGAACAGCTGGGCCTGGTGGGCTGGGTGCGCAACGCGGAGGATCGTCGCGTGGTCGAGCTGGCGGTGGAGGGCTCGCCGGCGGCGGTGGACGAGCTGGAGCGGCTGCTGCGAGCCGGGCCGCCGGGTGCTCGCGTCGAACGGGTGGAGGTCCGCCGAACGCCGCCTACGGGACGCGAGGCGCGCTTCGAGATCGTCCGGTGAGCCGCCGGACCGTTGGCTGCCTGGCGGCCATCGGGGTCGTCTACCTCGCTCTCGGGCTGGCGGCGCTGTTGCTGGTGACGTCGGGGGGTGAGGATTGCCCGGGGCAGCTGCGCTGGGTCTCGCGCACCTACCAGCCGGTCGGAACGCCCGCCCCCAGCCCATCCCTGCCCGAGGGGGAAGAGCCGGTCGTGCTCGGCCGCACCCTGATCGGCCTGGACGCGCGGGACGTCTACGGCCCGCGGTCCGCCCTGACCACCGGAGAGACCCGCGAGCCGTCGACCAGCATCGCCCTCGACTGCGGGGACGGTACCTACCAGGCGTACCGGGCGGACCGGTGAGCGAGCGCGGCGTCCTGCTGCTGGTCAACCCCACCTCCGGCGGCAAGCCCGGCGGCATCGGCCTGGAGGCGGAGCCCGCGGAGCTGGAGCCGGAGGCGCTGGCGCACAGGCTGGAGCGGGCCGGGCTGCGGGTCGCGCTCCGGGTGCTCGGGGAGGACGACGACCCGGGCCGGCTGGCAGGTGAGGCCGCCGCTCGGGGCGACGACGTGGTCGTGTCCGGCGGGGACGGCACCGTCCACGCGGCGGCGGCCGCCCTCGTGTCGAGCGGAGCGTCCCTCGGCATCTTCGCCACCGGCAGCTTCAACAACATCGCCCGCGGCCTGCGAGTACCCCTCGAGCTCGACGCCGCGGTGACGGCGATCGCGAGAGGGGAGGGTGGCGCGGTGGACGTCGGGCTGGCGCGGCACCGGGACGCCGATGACCCGTACCTGTTCTTCGAGGGGGCCGGCGTCGGGCTGGACGCGGTCGCGTTCCGGGCGGGAGAGATCGCCGAGCGGCGCGGAGCGCTGGCGGGCCTGGCGGCCGGGTGGCAGCTCCTCCGCTGGCGGTCCCACCGACTGACGCTATCGGTCGACGACGACGGGGAGCCAACCGAGTACCGCGCCCTGCTGGTGGTGGTCAGCAACGGCCCGTATTACGGCCTCGGCTTCTCCGTCTCCGAGCAGGCGGATCCGACCGACGGTCGCCTGGCGGTCTCCATCTTCAGCGGCATGAGCCGATGGGAGGTCGTGCGCCACTTCCTCGCCATCGCGCGCGGGCGCCACCGCTACGAGCCGCGGATCGAGACGCTCGCCGCTCGCCGGGTGCGGATCGATCCGGTCCGCGTCCCGCTCCCCGTCCACGCCGACGGGCACGCCCTGGGCCGCACGCCGGTCGTGTTCGAGGTGCTGCCGGGAGCGCTGCGCGTCTTCGGGGCTGGCTCAACGCCCGAGCCGGCGGAGGGCGCCTAGATCTGGCTCTAGACGACCGGCCGGAAGTGGCGGTCGTGGAGTGCCAGCGCGAAGCGATCGGTCATACCGGCCACGTAGTCCGCGACCTGGACCACCGGCTCCGCGTCCGTTTCGCGGTAGCCGGCCGGGAGCTGGTCGGGGTGGGCGAGGTGGTAGTCGACCAGGTTGCGGATGACCGCCACCGCCGCCTCCTGCTGCTCGCGCTGCTCCGGGGCGAGGTAGACGCGCTCGAACATGAAGTCCCGCAGCTCGTGCATCACCGCCAGCGTGTCGCCGTCCATGCGCACCGTCCCTGCCCGCAGGCTCTCCGAGATGACCGCGTCGATCATCTCCCCGATCCATCCTCGTCCCGGGTCCCCGAACCGCTCCAGCGCTCGCGGCGGAAACGAGTCGGGTCGCAGGACGCCGGCGCGGATGGCGTCGAGCGCGTCGTGTGAGAGGTACGCGATGCGGTCCGCGTAGCGCACGCAGAACGCCTCGGCCGTGCCGGGCGGCGGCTCGATCTTCCAGGTGTGGGCGCGGATCCCGTCCCGCACCTCGAAGGTCAGGTTCAGGTCCTCGAGCACCTCGTAGGTGCGGACGCTCTGCGCGGCGTGGTGCCACCCGCGGTCGGGGAAGTAGGGGCTCAGGGCGTCCTCGCCGGTGTGCCCGAACGGGGTGTGCCCGACATCGTGGCCCAGCGCGATCGCCTCCGCCAGCGGCTCGTTGAGGGCCAGCGCGGCTGCCAGTGCGCGGGCGATCTGGGCGACCTGGAGGGTGTGCGTCAGCCGGGTCACGAAGTGGTCGCCCTCGGGGTTGAGGAAGACCTGGGTCTTGTGCTTCAGGCGCCGGAACGCCTTGGAGTGGACGATCCGGTCGCGGTCCCGCTCGAAGCCGGTGCGGAACGGGTCGGGCGGCTCTTCACGGGCGCGTCCCCGACTGGCCGTGGAGGGGGTCGCGGCCGGGCTGAGGCCGGCCTCCTCGGCCTCGCGCGCCAGGCGGTCGCGTCGCAGCAGCAGGTCGCCGGCGGCGGTCCTCGCCATGGCCCAGATGATGGCCGATCCCGACCGGCCTCGTCACTCACGCCGGCCAAAGGTACTGCCCCGTCCGGGTCTGGTAGCGGCGCCGATCACGCCCCATCCTCACCCGGCGCCACCGGGCACAAGAGGCACCGCCTCACCAGGGGGAAGCCATGACTCGACCGTTCGCCCGCCTCACCAGCGCCGCGCTCGCGGCGGCGCTCGTGCTGACCGTGATCGCGCCGGCGCTGCCGCCGCCGGCCAGTGGCCCGGTCAAGGTCCGAGCCTCCGAGCTCACCCATCCGGTCCACGGGTCGCACGACTTCGCGCTTCCCGACGGCACCACCCACATCGCCATCCACTGGCCCGGACAGCCGAACGCCGAGCTAGAGGCCGCGTTCAGCACCGACGGCGTCACCTTCGGGCCGCCGATCCACGTGGAGCTCGACGAGGCCGGCGCGGCGCAGGAGGACAATCGCACCTACGGATCGATCATGACCGTCGACGGCTCGACGGTCGTGCGGGTGATGACCGATCGTCCGCTGCCGCAGGTCTCGGTCCTGGCCCTCGACGCCGCCGGGGGACGGACCCTAGAGCTGCCCGGCGCCGGCGCCGACGTCTCGGCCACCAGCGTCATCCCGAGCGTGATCACCCGGGCCGGCTGGGGCGCCGACGAGTCGCTGCGCTTCGACGATGACGGCAAGGAGATCTGGACGCGCGAGTACTTCCCGGTCCAGAAGCTGGTCGTCCACCACACGGCAGGCCGCAACTTCGACCCGAATCCTCCGGCAACGGTGCGCGCGATCTACTACTACCACGCCGTCACCCGTGGGTGGGGCGACATCGGCTATCACTACCTGATCGACGAGTCGGGGCGGGTCTACGAGGGGCGCTACTCGCGCGAGTACGCGAAGGGCGTCACGCCGACCTCCGACAACGAGCTCGGCGAGCTCGTGGAAGGGGGCCACGCCCTCTCGCACAACCCCGGCAGCATGGGGATCTCCCTGCTCGGAACCTACACGTCTCGCCTCCCGACCGCCGCCTCCCGGCAGTCGCTCGTCCGGATGCTTGCCTGGGCGTCGGCGCGCCACGGGGTGGACCCGCGGGGGGTGAGCACCTACGTCAATCCGGTCAGCGGTGTCACCCGGAAGACGCTGAACATCACCGGGCACCGCGACTACCAGTCGACCGCCTGCCCGGGCGAGGCCCTGTACGACACGCTGCCGTCGGTCCGCAACGCGGTCGCCGCGGAGCTGGTCGAGCGCTTCGCCGGCGCCGATCGCTGGGCGACGGCGGGCGTCATCTCGAGCCGCAGCTTCCCGACCGCGACAGCCGTCTTCGTCGCCAACGGGCGCGACTTCCCCGACGCGCTGGCCGGCGGCCCGGCCGCCGCCCTGCTGGGGGCGCCGCTGCTGCTGACCTCGGCCGACAAGCTGGCCAACGCCACCCGCAGCGAGATCACGCGGCTCAAGCCCCAGCAGGTCTACGTGCTGGGCGGACCGCAGGCCGTGTCGGACGCCGTGCTGGCCGAGCTCGCCAGCCTGGCGCCGGCGGTGGCCCGGCTGGCTGGAGCGGACCGCTACGAAACGGCGGCCGAGATCAGCGCGACATTCTTCCCCGCTGCAGCGACGGTCGTCGTCGCCAGCGGCGCGAACTTCCCCGACGCGCTGGCCGGGGGACCCGCCGCCGCCAGGCTCGGCGGACCGCTCCTGCTCGTCCGCCCCGATCGGCTGCCGGATGCCACCCGAGCTGAGGTCGCGCGCCTGGCGCCGGACCGGATCTACGTGCTGGGCGGGGCGGCGTCGGTCTCCGAGGCCGTGCGGACCGAGCTGGCCACGCTGGCCACCGGTGGCGCGACCAGGCTCGGTGGGGCCGATCGGTTCGCGACCGCCGCGCTGGTCAGCTCGACCTTCTTCAGCACCGCCTCGAACGTATTCGTGGCCAACGGGATGAACTTCCCCGACGCGCTGGCAGGCGGTCCGGCAGCGGCTCGGCTGAACGCGCCGCTCCTGCTCGTCCGGCCAACCGTGCTGCCATCGCCGACCGGGACCGAGCTCAGCCGGCTGCGTCCGATGCGGGTCCTCGTGCTGGGCGGCGCCGGGCCGGTGAGCGACGACGTGGTGCAGCAGCTGCGGGGCGTGCTGGGCATCAAGTGAGCGGCGGGGGACGCTCCCCCGCGTGCTAAGGTGGCGGGCTTTGGATCGGCCCGCCTCCGTCCCGCACCGAACCGGCCGTCAGCACGCGCTGGCGGCCGCGCAGGCGCTGCTGGTCACCTTCCTGTGGTCGACCTCCTGGGTCCTCATCAAGATCGGGCTGGACGACCTGGAGCTGCGACCCCTCGGCTTCGCGGGCGTCCGCTACGCGCTGGCGGCCCTGCTGCTCCTGCCGCTGGCGCTGCGTGCGTTCCGGGCGGGACGTCCGCGCGCGTCCGGGCCGCCGATCGACCGACGGCTCCTGGCCGCCATCGCCGTCTACGGGCTGCTCTTCATCGCGGTCGCGCAGGGGGCGCAGTTCGCGGCGCTCGCCCTGCTGCCGGCCACCGCCGTCAATCTCGTGCTCTCCTCGATCCCGGCGGCCGTGGCGGTGTGGGCCCTGGCCCGGCGCGAGGAGGCGCCCAGCATCGGGCAGCTGGCCGGGGTGGGGCTGCTGGTCATCGGCGCCGTGCTCTACTTCGGTCCGTTCCAGCTTCAGGCCGGCGCGCTGCTCGGGCTGGCGGCGGCGGTGGTGTGCGTGGCGGCCTCGGCGGCATCGGCGCACCTGGGTCGTGGGCTGGCGCGTGATGCGACGCTGCGCCTGGGCGGGCCGCTGGTCCTGACCGGCGCGTCGATGGCCTTCGGCGCCGCCGTGCTGCTGGGGGTGGGGCTGGCGGTGGAGGGTCCGCCGCCGCTCGACCTGGCCGGCTGGGCGATCGTGGCCTGGCTCGCCGTCGTCAACACCGCCTTTGCCTTCACCCTCTGGAACCACACCCTGCGCACCCTGACCGCCGTCGAGTCGAGCGTGATCGCCAACACCATGGTGATCCAGATCGCGGTGCTGGCGATCGTCTTCCTGGGTGAGCGGCTGGGAGTCGCCCAGGTGCTCGGCCTGCTGGCCGCCGGGGCCGGCGCCGTCGCTGTCCAGGTCGCGCCGCGCCTGCGGTCACGTCGCCCGGCGATCCTCCCGGAGGGGATCGGCGAGCACCCCGGCTAGCGGCGGCGCCTCGGCTCCTCCACCACCGCCGTCTCGGGCTGCTCGATCTCCTCCGCGGTCACCCGCCTCGCCTCGGCGCCCTCGATGATCCGGCGCCGCAGCCAGCCGGAGATCGTGTCGACCAGGATCGTCACCACCACCACCACGATGATCGCCATCCCGGCGCGCGGGAAGCGGCCGAAGACGATGGTCTGCTGCAGGACGATGCCGATGCCCCCGGCTCCTACCACCCCGAGCACCGCGGCAGCGCGGATGTTGATCTCGAAGCGATACAGCCAGAAGGCGACGATCTCCGGCAGGACCTGGGGCAGGACCCCCCAGCGCTGAACCTGCACCGATCCGCCGCCCACGGCGCGCGCGGCCTCGACCGGGCCGGGATCGATCCCCTCGATCACCTCGGCCGTCAGCTTGCCCAGCGTCCCGACCGAGTGGATGCCGATGGCCAGCGTCCCCGCCACCGGTCCCAGCCCCGCGATCGGGATGAAGATGGCGATCGCCAACACCAGCTCCGGGAAGGCGCGGATCCCGTTGAGCACCTGGCGCACCGCGTTCGAGACGAAGCCGCTCGACACGTTCTTGGCGCCGAAGAACCCCAGCGGCAGCGACAGGATGGCGCCGATGACGGTGCCGACCCAGGCGATCTGGAGCGACTCGACCATCGCCTCCA
>CAYXZN010000091.1:0-8086 GCA_964469325.1 uncultured Steroidobacteraceae bacterium | reverse complement strand
GTGCCGGGTTCAGGCGCGGCGCGTCGGCCAGGCGGGAGCGAAGCTCCTCTCGCCTAGCGACAGGGTTGACAGCTGCAGGTGCAGGGGCGCCGCGTGATGGTCATCTGGTGGCGTGAGTGTACGCCCCTCCGGCAATCAACTCAATCTTCCGGGCCAGACGGCCAAAGTCGTCAGCCAGTGAGGCTAACGGCCAGGCAAGGGCCCGTGCCAGGCGCCATCTTGGCGGCTTCCCTCACCCGGTGAAGGCAACGGGCACGGAAGAGGCCCTTGGGAGGCTCCACCGGCCCGTCCATCGGTCCATCGTGTCCGTTAGGCGTCACGAGGTGAGGTTTCGGGCGCCGATGCCGGAGTGAGCTCGAGGGCGACCTCGGTGGAGGCCTGGTCACGGATGGTCCAGGCGCGCAGGGCAGCGGTGGGAGGCGCCGAGGGGTCGGAGAGCGACGCCAGCAGGTAGAGGGCGTCCGGGTACTGGGCCTGGCGCAGGTCGGTGGGCGAGGGGATGGCCGGCGAGGCGACGTGGGAGTGGAAGATCCCGACCAGCTCGCGGCCCGCCTCCTCGATCTCGAACACGATCCGCACCAGGTCGTCGGGGTGGACGTCGTATCGGAGCGGGGAGGCGAGCGCGTTGCGGGCCGGGTGGAACTCAACCGCCGCGACGCGTGACCCGTCCCGGTGCCCCGAGAGGAGCCCGCAGGCCTCGTTCGGCAGCTCGGCGCGGGCGTGCGCCAGCATCTCCTCGGCGATCGGCTGGGGCAGCTCGAGGGCGAGTCCGGCCGCGGCCGGTGAAGGGCCTCCGGCTGAGTTGCTCACCACAGCACCGACCCTTCCATCTCCTCCTCCAGCGTGTCGAGGTCGCCCCGCCACAGGTCGGCAGAGAGGTACTTCCAGCCGCCGTCGGCGAGGAGCGCCACGACGTTGCCGCTCTCCAGGTCGCGCGCCACCGCCACGGCCACGGAGAGCACCGCCCCGGACGAGGGACCGGCGAAGATCCCCTCCTCGCGCATCAGGCGCCGCAGCCACACCAGCGCGTCGCGGTTGCGAACCAGCCGTCGGTCGTCCAGCACCGACTCGTCGAAGACCGGCGGCACGAACCCCTCTTCCAACGACCGGAGCCCCTGCACCAGCTCACCGGGGAGCGGCTCCGCGGCCACGACGCGCACGCCCGGCCGCTCCCGCTTGAGGTACCGCCCCACCCCGGTCAGCGTCCCGCCGGTCCCCAGCCCCGCCACGAAGACGTCGACCTCGGGCACCTGGGCCAGGATCTCGGGCCCGGTCCCCTCCTCGTGCGCATCGGGGTTCCCCGAGTTCCCGTACTGGTACGGCATGAACAGCGACGGATCCGACCCGGCCAGCTGCTCCGCGACCCGGATCGCCCCGTTCGACCCCTCAGCCCCGGGCGACCAGACGATCTCCGCCCCGAACGCCTCCAGCAGCCGCGCCCGCTCGGGCGTGGTGTTGTCCGGCATCACGATCCGCACCGGGTGCCCCAGCCGCGCGCCCAGCATGGCCAGCGAGATGCCGGTGTTGCCGCTCGACGGCTCCAGGATCGTCTGCCCCTCCGCCAGCGCACCCGACCGGCGGGCGTCGAACAGCATCCGCGCCGCGATCCGGTCCTTCAGCGACCCGGTCGGGTTGTTCCCCTCCAGCTTGGCGAACAGCCGGATCCCCGCGTGGGGCGCCAGCCGCGGCAGCGCCACCATGGGCGTGTTGCCTATGGCGCCGATGATGTCCACCGCCGCCGGGGAGACCGCCACCCGCCCCGCGCCCGCCCCGGCGCTGAGCGCCATGGGTCAGGAGCCGCCGGCCATGGCCGGCAGCAGGATCACCGTGTCGTCGGGGCCGACCGGCGTCGACAGGCCGTCGCGGTACCGCACGTCGCGGTCGTTGACGTAGACGTTCACGAAGCGCGACAGCTGGCCATCCTCCGCGACCCGGTCGCGCAGCGCCGGGAAGCGGCCGAACAGGTCGTCCAGCACGTCGGTCACCGTCGCGCCGGAGGCCTCCACCTCCCGCGACCCGCCGACCGTCTCACGCAGGACCGGGGGGATCCGAACCGTGCTCACCCAGGACCCCCTGCTACGCCGATGCGCGCGCCGCGGCGCGCGGGGCATCGGCCTGCACATCGGCCATGCGCTGGGCGCCTTCGCCGCAGGCGGGGCAGGCCGGATCGCGCCAGACCTTGACCTCGTGGAACTCGGTCGCGCCGGCGTCCAGCATCAGCATCCGGCCCACCAGCGGCTCACCCACGCCCAGCAGCAGCTTGAAGGCCTCGTTCGCCTGGAGCATGCCCACGATCCCGGGCAGCACCCCCAGCACGCCCGCCACGTCGCAGGCGGGGGCCAGCTCCTCGGGCGGCTGGCTGGGGTACATGCACCGGTAGCAGGGCCCCGCGAAGGGGACGAAGGTGGTCAGCTGCCCGTCCCATCGGTAGATGGAGCCGTGCACCACCGGCTTGGCGTGGCGCAGCGAGGCGTCGTTGAGCAGGTACCGCGTCTCGAAGTTGTCGGTCCCGTCGACCACCACGTCGTACCCGCTGATCAGCCGGTCCACGTTCTCGCCGGTCAGCCGCTCGCGGTGCTTCACCACGCGCACGTCGGGGTTCAGGCCGGTGAGCGTCCGCTCCGCCGAGTCGACCTTTGGCATCCCCAGCCGATCCGTCCCGTGCAGCACCTGGCGCTGGAGGTTCGACTCGTCGACCACGTCGTCGTCGACCAGGCCGATGGTCCCCACGCCGCCCGCCGCCAGGTAGAGCGCCACCGGCGATCCCAGCCCGCCGGCACCGATCAGCAGCACCTTCGAGTCAAGCAGCTTCCGCTGCCCCTTCTCGCCGACCTCGGGGATCAGGACCTGGCGCGAGTAGCGCCGCCGCTGCGCCTCGGTGAGCAACGACGCCGACGCGTCCCACGCGCCGCCCTGCGCCGGCCACTCCGAGATGTGCGCCTTGAGGTTGACGACGTCGGTGTAGCCCTGCGAGGCGAGGAACGCCGCCGCGCGACCCGACCGGGCGCCCGATGCGCAGTGCAGCAGCAGCGGCGTCGTCTTGTCCGGCACCACCTCTTCGATCTTCGTCGGAACGTCGGCCAGCGGCACCAGCGTGGCCCCGGCGATGTGCCCCCGCTCCCACTCGAACGGCTCGCGGACGTCGATGATCCGCCGCCCCTCGGCGGCCAGCTTCAGCGCCTCGGCGGTGCCGATCTCCCGAAAGGTGGTCATGGCGCGCTCCCGCCCTCGCCGGCGCCGACCGCCTCCGCCTCCTCAGGCCAGGCGAACTCCCCGCCGCGCACCGCGCCCTGGAGCACCTTGTAGCCGAGCAGGGCGCACTTCAGCCGCGCGGGGCCAATCGGCACGCCCAGGTTCTCGAGCACCTCGCCGGGGTCGATCGCCTTCACCTCGTCGAGGCTCAGGCCGCGCAGCTCGTCGGTCAGGATCGAGGCCGACGCCTGGCTGATGGCGCAGCCGCGCCCGTCGAAGGCGACGTCGGCGATCTGCTGGTGCCCGCCATCGAGGCGCAGCGTCATCGACAGCTCGTCGCCGCAGGTCGGGTTCGAATCGGCGAAGTGCAGGTCATGCGGATCCAGCACCCCCTTGTTGTGCGGGTTCCGGTAGTGCTCGAGGATGAAGTCGCGATACAGGTTGTCCATCGGCTCAGTATGGGCGCTGATCAGGCGGGTGCCCCGCCGCCGAAGAGGCGCTGGCAGGCGCGGATGGCCGAGACCAGGCGCTCGACGTCGTCGAGGTCGTTGTAGACGTAGAAGCTGGCCCGGGTCGTGGCCGGCAGGTCGAAGCGGGTCATGATCGGCTGTGCGCAGTGGTGTCCGGCGCGGACCGCCACCCCCTCGGAGTCGAGCACGGTGGCGATGTCGTGGGGGTGGATCTCGTCGAGCACGAAGCTGATCACGCCCGCGTGCCGGTCCGGGTCGTCCGGTCCCAGCCTCCGCAGCCCGTCGATCTCGCCCAGCGCCGGCCAGGCCCGGCCGAACAGCCAGCGCTCGTGCGCTCGGACGCCGTCCATCCCCAGCCGCTCCAGGTAGTCGATCGCCGCGGCCAGTCCCGCCGCCTCCGCGATGGCCGGGGTGCCGGCCTCGAACTTCCAGGGCACCTCGTTCCACTCGGACTTCTCGAGGGTGACGCGGCGGATCATGCTCCCCCCGCCCAGGAAGGGCGGCATCTGCTCCAGCAGCTCGCGGCGGGCCCACAGGGCGCCGATCCCCGACGGCCCCAGCATCTTGTGCCCCGACAGCGCGTAGAAGTCACAGCCGATGGCGCCGACGTCGACCGGCATGTGGGGCGCCGCCTGGGCGCCGTCGATCAGCACCAGCGCCCCGGCGTCGTGGCCGATGCGCACGATCTCGTCGACCGGGTTGATGGTCCCCAGCGCGTTGCTGACGTGGGCGGCGACCACCAGCTTTGCGCCGCTGGCCTTGCGCCGCAGGTCGTCGAGGTCGAGCAGGCCGTCGTCGGTCACCGATACCCACTCCAGCTTCGCCTCGCGCTCCTCTGCCAGCAGCTGCCAGGGCACCACGTTGGCGTGGTGCTCCATGACGGTCGAGACGATCACGTCTCCGGCGCCGATGTTCACGCGCCCCCAGCTGTAGGCCACCAGGTTGATCGCCTCGGTCGCGTTGCGGACGAAGACGATCTCCCGCTCGCTGCGCGCGCCGATGAAGCGGGCCAGGCGCTTCCGCGCCCCCTCGAAGCGGGCGGTGGCGTCCTCGCTCAGCTCGTAGATGCCGCGGTGGACGTTGGCGTAGTGGTGGGCGTAGCTGTCGGCCACCGCGTCGATCACGCTCCGCGGCTTCGGCGAGCTGGCCGCCGAGTCCAGGTAGACCAGGCGGTGGCCGTTGCGGGTCGGGCGCTCGAAGACCGGGAAGTCGGCGCGCACCACCGTCCCGTCGAAGCCGCGCTCGGCCTCGACGCTGGTTGTTGCGCTCGTCGCCTGCTCGATCGCCATCGGCCTACCTCTCAGTGGACCTCTTCGGGCACCCGCTCGACCGCCTCGTCGCCGATGCCCGGCGCCAGGCCGACCTCGTCGCGGACCCACTCGTAGCCCTTCTGCTCGAGCTGCTGGGACAGCTCCTCGCCGCCGCTCATCACGATCCGCCCGTCGAGCAGCACGTGCACGAACTGGGGCTTCACGTAGTTCAGGATGCGCTGGTAGTGCGTGATCATCAGCACGCCCATCTCCGGGCTGAGCATGGCGTTGATGCCGTCCGCCACCGCCCGCAGCGCGTCGATGTCGAGGCCCGAGTCGGTCTCGTCCAGGATCGCCAGGTCCGGCGACAGGACGGCCATCTGGAGCATCTCCAGCCGCTTCTTCTCGCCGCCCGAGAATCCCTCGTTGACGTAGCGGGTGGCGAAGCCGGGGTCCATCTTCAGGAGGGACATCTTCTCCTCCATCAGCTTCCGGAACTTCGCCAGCGGGATCCCGGTGTACTTCGGCACCTTGCCGGTCTCCTCCGGCGCGGGCTGCTGGGGATGATGGACCGCGTTGTAGATGTTGCGCAGGAAGCTGGCGACCGTGACGCCCGGGATGGCGCTGGGGTACTGGAAGGCCAGGAAGACCCGCATTCGGGCACGCTTGTCCGGCGTCAGCGCCAGCAGATCCTGGCCGCGCCAGGTCACGCTGCCGCGGTCGACCTTGTAGTCGGGGTGCCCCATCAGCGCGTAGGCCAGGCTCGTCTTGCCCGACCCGTTGGGGCCCATCAGCGCGTGCACCTCGCCCTGCCGGACGGTCAGGTCCAGGCCGCGCAGGACCTGCTTGCCGCCGACCGACACGTCGAGTCCCTTGATCACCAGTTCGTCTGTCATGAGCGTTGCTGCGTCTTCCTCGTCGCGGATTGGTTGGCTTCGTCGGTCGTTCAGGTTGGGTTCAGTGAGCCGCGCGGCCCTGGCTGCCCTGGGCGGCCAGCTGCGCCGCGGCCACCTGCGCGGCGTGCCGGCGCCGCACCTGCGGCGGGTAGGGCGGTCCGCCGGTCGAGGCCGCCACCTCGGCGAGCGTCGAGCCGCCCAGCGCTCCCTCCAGCGACTCGTGGACGCGCTGGAAGAGTTCGTGGACGCTGCACGGGACGGGGCGGTCGCACGCCTCCAGCGTCACGGTGCCGGCGCACGGCATCTCCAGCAGCGGCCCCTCCAGGGCGCGCACGGCGTCGGCCATGGTGATCTCCGCCGGGCTGCGGGCCAGCTGGTAGCCGCCCGCCTGCCCGCGAGTGGCGGTCACCAGACCGGCGCGGCGCAGGTCGCCGACCAGCTGCTCCAGGTAGGCGTGCGGCAGCTTCTCCATCTTGCTGATGCCGGCGAGCGAGATCGGCCCGTTGCCGTGGCCCCGGGCGAGCGCCACCAGCACCCGGACGCCGTACTCGGTGCGGGTGCTGATCTTCACAGCGCCACCTCCACCCTCTCGCCGTCGACCCGGACCTCGTACGCGCGCACCGGCCGGACCGCCGGCAGGGCCAGCACGCGACCGCTGAACAGGTCGAACCGCGCTCCGTGGCGCGGGCACTCGACCGCGTTCCCGTCCAGCTCGCCCTCGCCCAGCACGCCGCCGTCGTGAGTGCAGACGTTGTCGATCGCGCCCCACTCCCCGTCCTCGGTGAGCCCGACGCACAGCGAGCGGCCGTCCACCTCGACCACCCGGACCGAGCCGGGCTCGATCTGCGAAGTGCTCGCCACACCGACGAATCCGCCCGTCGCGGCGCGTTCCATCGCCATCAGGCCGCCTCCCCCGGCTCCCCGGCCAGGTGGTGGTCGCCATCGGCATCGCCGATCCGCTCGGCGAGCGCGGCCAGCATGGCGGAGTGGATCGGCTCGTCGCTGATCCGGCTCATCACCTGCTCGAAGAAGCCGCGCACGATCAGCCGCTCCGCCTCGTCGGGGTCGAGGCCGCGCGACTGGGCGTAGAAGAGCTGCACCGGGTCGATCGCCCCCGCGGTCGCCCCGTGGCCGCAGCGCAGGATGTCGTTGGTCTCGATCTCCAGCACCGGGATCGGCTCGGCACCCGCCTCCGGCGAGAGGAGCAGGTTGCGGCACTCCTGGTACGAGCTGGTCGCCTTCGCCTCCGCGCGCACCTTGGTGACGCCGTAGAAGGCGGCCCGTGCCCGCTCGTAGAGCGCCGACAGGTAGAGGAGATCCGAGGTGGTGTGCGAGGCGGCGAGGTCCTGGAGTGAGTTGATGTCGATGTGCTGCTGGTCGCCCGCCGCCAGCAGGCCCAGCATCAGGCTGCGCCCGCCCTTGCCGCCCATCTTGACGTCCAGCCCCAGCTTGGTGACCTTCGAGCCGACCTCGGTATTGAGGGCGGTGACGTCCGCGTCCGGACCGACGTCGATCCGCTGGGCTCCCAGGTTCCAGACCCCGTCGCCCAGGTTCTGGAGGTTCGCGTAGCGGACCTTTGCCCCCGGGCCGGCATGGATGTGCACCGTCCCGCCGAACCAGCCCGGCTCCCCGTCGGGCGAGACGAGCTCCTCGAGGAACGTGACGCTGCTCCCCTCTTCGGCCACCACCAGGGTGTGGGGCAGGAAGATCCCCGTCGCCCGGGGCTGGGTGATCCGGGCGATCACCGTCCCGTCGATCGCCACGTTGCGTGGGACGTAGAGGAAGGTGCCGCCCGTCCAGGCCGCCAGCGAGAGCGCCCAGAAGACCCGGTGCGATGCCGGCGCCTCGCTCCGCCCCAGGTACCGCTGCACCAGCTCCGGGTGCTCGCGTGCCGCGGTGCCCAGGTCGGTGAAGATCACGCCCTGCTCGCCCAGCCGCGGGTCGGGCAGGATCGGGACGAACTGCGCGTCAGTCACCAGCTCGCCGTCGCGCGGCAGGTCGGCGAGCGAGGTGCGCCGCCACTCCTCCTCCTGGCCGCTCGGCCAGGGCGTCTGATCGGCGCGGCGCCACCACTCGGCGCGCAGCGCGCGCAGCCAGCCCGGCTCGCCGAGCCGGTCCGAGATTCCGCCGATCTGCTCCGCGGAGAGGGCGGTCGGCGCCGCCGGCGCCTCCTTGACCGTCATCGGCCTAGCCGACCGCGCCTTCCATCTGGAGCTGGATGAGCCGATTCATCTCGACCGCGTACTCCATCGGCAGCTCCTTGACGATAGGCTCGATG
>CAYXZN010000090.1:0-8168 GCA_964469325.1 uncultured Steroidobacteraceae bacterium | reverse complement strand
CACCGCCTGGGCCTCCGGCTCGAGCCCCAGCTGCATCAGTAACAGTGCGACCAGCGCGCCCACGGTCGTCGCCACCAGCCAGATCGGCACGCCGAGCAGGAGCCCGCGCCCGAGGCGCGGCAGCCAGGACCCGGCGGGCAGGAGTCGAACACCCGGCAGCGCGCCAGGGCGCAGCACGAACAGCCAGGCGACCAGCAGGAGCGCGAGCTGGGTGGCGGTGAGGATCACTGCCGAGCCGAGCAGCGTCGGCTCGCCGGCCCCTCCCAGGATCACCGCCGTATCCGCGGCGAACACGAACGAGACGGGGAGCGCCAGCAGCACCGCCAGCAGCAGCAGCACCAGCACCGCCGGCCCCCGGTAGCGCCCCGGCGGCAGCGCGCGCCGAACGCGGAGCGACCGGACCGCGCTGAGCGCCAGTCCCGCCAGCATGGCGGCGAAGGCAGCCCCCAGCAGCGCCAGCGCGGTCTCGCCGCCGAGTCCGGGCGGCAGCTCCCCGGTCGTCCGGACGGTCGCCAGCAGCCCGCCGCCCAGGAAGATCCCGAGCGCGATCAGCAGCAGCGAGACGAGCTGGAGCCCTCGGTACTGAGACGCGGGCGCCGAGCCGACGCCCTCGCCGTCGGGCGTGGGCGCCTCGTCAGTGGCGCCGGGCGGCGACGGGCCGATCAGGCGTTCGGCGCCCTGCGCAGTTCACCGCGCTCGACGCGGACCTCGTCCGGGCGCGTGGGGCTCGAGGCGGCCGCCGCCGCGGGCCGCTTGGCGGGCTCAGGCCGGCCGAGCTCCGTACCGCAGTACGCGCAGATCGACCAGGTCGTCTCGGCCAGGCGGTTGCAGGTCGGGCAGACCCGGTGCAGCCGCGTACGGCAGTTCGGGCAGACCAGCCAGTCGCTCTCCACCCGGTCGCGGCAGACCGGGCACAGCTCGTTGCGCTCGACCTCGGCCAACAGCGACTCCTCCGCCAACGATCGCTCGTACACCTCGGCGAGTGTCTCGCGCGGCCGGACGATCAGGTACAGCACGACCGCGAACACGAACAGGACCGGGGTGAAGAAGATGATCAGCGCGGCCGCGAAGTAGGGCAGGATGGGGTTCTCGGTGCGCGCCTGCATGTCGCGGAAGGCCCAGTACGCAGTGCCCAGCCACAGCAGGACGATGTAGATGACCAGCAGCTGGCCCGCGGTCTGGACGATCGGGTTCGACAGGAAGTCGTTCCACAGTTCGACGATCGGCTCGAAGAGTTCTTCCACGGATCAGCTGTCCTCAGCGGGGCGGCGCGAGAGCGTGGCCGGCGTCGCGGCGGCGGTCATCGTAGCAGATGGCATACCGCGTGCCCGATCGGCCGCCAGGCGGGCAAGCGTGCTCACCAGGAGCCGATGCTCCAGCTCCAGCACGCGCTGCCCCAGCTCCTCCGCGACCTCACCCGGACGCACCGGCAGCCGCCGCGAGGCGATCACTGGGCCGGCGTCAAGGGCCTCGGTGACGTCGTGGATGCTCACCCCGGTCTCGCGGTCACCTGCGGCCAGCACGCTGCGGTGGACCGCCAGGCCGAGCATGCCCTGGCCCCCGTGCGCCGGCAGCAGCGAGGGGTGGACGTTCAGCGTCCTCCCCCTGAACGCGTGGAAGAAGGTGGGGCGCAGCACCTGGTCGTAGCCGGCCAGCAGAGCCAGCTCCACCCCGTGGCGGGTGAGGGTCCGCCCGATGGCGGCGTCGCGCGAGGCCGCGTCGCCGCTGAAGTCCGAACGCCGGAGCACGACCGTCGGCACGCCGTGGGACCGTGCCACCTCGAGGGCGGGGATCGACGGGCGGTTGCTCACCACCACCCGCGGCTCGACGCCCGGCAGGCGGCCCTCGGCCACGGCGGCCAGCACGGCGGAGAGGTTCGAGCCCCGCCCGGAGACGAGCACGCCGAGGCGCATGGCTAAGCGAACCGCACCCGCGGCGTCGCCGGCGGCACGGCGATGACCCGGCCCAGCGGCACCGCCTCCGGGAGCGCCCGGCGCGCCGCCTCGGCCAGCGCCGCCGGCACCACCGCGGTCAGCCCGATGCCGAGGTTGAAGGTCCGCACCATCTCCTCGTCCGGGACGTCTCCACGCTGCTGGATGAGCGAGAAGATCGGCGGGACCTGCCAGGAGCCGGCGTCGACCTCCACCCCCAGCCCGTCGGGAAGCGTGCGCGGAATGTTCTCGGTCCAGCCGCCACCGGTCAGGTGCGCGAAGGCGGCCACGTCACCGCCTTCCCGCCGCAGCGCCCCACGCAGGGCGCGGATCTCCCCCAGGTAGCAGCGGTGCGGCGCCAGCAGCAGCTCGCCGACCGTCGCCGGGAGGCCCGGCGGCCGCAGCGGCCAATCCGCCTCCGGCAGGACCCGGCGGGCCAGCGAGTAGCCGTTGGTGTGCAGGCCGCTCGACGGCAGGCCGAGCAGCAGGTCGCCGATGGCGACACGGGCCCCGTCGACCACCTCGTCCCGGTCGACCACGCCCACCACGAAGCCGGCCAGGTCGTAGTCCTCGGGCGCGTACAGGTCGGGCAGCTCGGCGGTCTCGCCGCCCACCAGCGGCAGGCCCAGCGCGGCGCAGGCCGCGGCCACGCCGGCCACGATCGTCCCTACCCGCTCGGGGTCGAGCCGCCCCACGCCCAGGTAGTCGAGGAGGAAGAGCGGCTCGGCACCGGACACCGCCACGTCGTTGACGCAGTGGTTCACGACGTCGGCCCCAATCGTGTCGTGCCGGTCGAGGCCGATCGCCACCTTCACCTTGGTCCCCACCGAGTCGGTGCTCGCCACCAGCACCGGATCGGCGTAGCGGGCGGCGTCGAAGCGGAACAGGCTGCCAAAGCCGCCGATACCGGCCAGCACCGAGGGGTTGAAGGTCGACGCGGCGGCGCGGCCGATGCGCTCGACCGCACGCGCGGCGGCGTCGATGTCGACGCCCGCCTCGCGGTAGGTACGGGTCACGCCGGCCGACCTAGCCGCGCTCCAGCGCGAACTTGTCGACGTCGAGCGGCACGTCGGTCGGGTAGCGGCCGTCGAAGCAGGCGGTGCAGTAGCCGCCCGGAGCACCCCCGACCGCTGCCAGCAGGCCTTCGCGGGACAGGAAGCCGAGCGAGTCGGCGCCGACGTGCCGGCGAATCCCCTCGAGGTCGTGGCGGGCTGCGATCAGCTCGGTGCGGCGTCCGGTGTCGACGCCCATGTAGCAGGGGTATTGCATCTGCGGCGAGTGGATCCGCAGGTGGACCTCGCGCGCCCCGGCGCGCCGGAGCATGGCCACGATCGGCGCAGTGGTCGTGCCGCGCACGATCGAGTCGTCTACCACCACCACGCGCTGGCCGTCGAGCACCTCCGGGAGCGGGTTGAACTTCATCCGCACCGACTGGTCTCGGCTGCGCTGCGCCGGCTGGATGAAGGTCCGGCCCACGTATCGGTTCTTGATTAGCCCCTCGCGGAACGGCAGGCCGGCCGCCTCCGCGTAGCCGATGGCGGCCGGGATGGCCGAGTCAGGGATAGGGATGACTAGGTCTGCCTCCGCCGGGTGCTCGACCGCCAGCTGCCGCCCCATTCGCAGCCGGGCCTCGTACAGCAGCGTCCCGCTGATCAGGCTGTCGGGACGCGCGAGGTAGACGAACTCGAAGACGCACAGCCGCTCGCGGGAACCGTCCGTGGCGGTGCGGTGCGATTGCACGCCGTCGGCGTCGATGGTCAGCACCTCCCCCGCCTCCACGTCCCGGACCACGTCGGCGCCGATGGCGTCGAGCGCGGCCGTCTCGCTGGCCACCGCCCAGCCGCCTCCCGGCAGCCTTCCGAGCGCCAGGGGGCGGAAGCCGATGGGGTCACGGGCTGCGACCAGCGCCCGGTCGGTGAGCATGGTGAAGGTGTAGGCGCCGACGGCTCGGTGGAAGACCGACTCCACCCGCTGCGCCCAGCTGCGTCCCGGCGCGTGGGCGACCAGCCGGGCCAGCACCTCGGTGTCGCTGGCGGTCACGAACTCCACGCCCTGCTCGCTCAGCTCGTCGCGCAGCCAGGTCGCGTTCACCAGGTTGCCGTTGTGGCCGAGCATCAGCTCCCCGAGCTCGCTGGCCGCGTACACCGGCTGCACGTTGGGCAGCGAGTTCGAGCCGGTGGTCGAGTAGCGGGTGTGACCGATCGCGATCCTGCCCTCGCCTCGGCCGTCGGCCCGGGCAGGGGTGCCGCCGTCGAGGGCGGACAGGGTCTCCTCGTCGAAGACCTGGCTGACCAGGCCGAGCCGCTTGTGGAGGGTCAGCTGCGCGCCGTCCGAGACCGCGATCCCGGCCGACTCCTGGCCCCGGTGCTGGAGGGCGTGGAGGGCGAAGTAGGCGAGGCGGGCGACGGGGAGACCCGGGGCGTAGATACCCACCACCCCGCACTCCTCGCGCGGGCCGTGGGGCTGGTAGGAGCCCGGTGGCGGAGCGGCACCCGGCGGAAGGACGGGCAGCTCCACGCCGGGTCGGGCCGGTGAGAGGGCTCGGCGCCGGCGGCGAGGCACGCGGTCATGGTAGCCGAGCCGCTGGGACCCGGCGGCCGATCCGCGCAGCGCGCCGGAGGTACGGGTGGGGTACTGCATCGCACCCCACTCGCCGCCGGGCCCGGTCCCCGCGACGCCGGTGACAGCGCGCACTGCGCCGATCAGGTGATGGCCGGCGGCGCCGGGTCGGCTCATCCTCTCGCCGGACACCTCGACCCACCCACGGGAGGACGATTGCTCAGCCTCGTACGGGCACTTGGATTCCTGGCCCCCCTGGCCGTGACGCTCTGCGCCCTCGTCGTCCTGACCCTGGTGGGGCAGGCGGATGCGGAGGCGCGCTTCACCCTGCTCGCCCCGGTCATCCTCGCCGCGCTGGCCGGGATGACGACCATGGCCCTGGTCGGATGGATGTTCGGCAGCTGGCGGCTGGCGCGGATCGCCCGCGCGCTGGAGGAGACGCTGCGCTCGAACGGCCCGATCCGGCTGCGCGTGGCGGGAGTCCCGGCCGAGCGACGGCTGGCACGCGCGTTCAACAACGTGGCGCGCGCCTTCTTCCAGGTCGAGGCGCGCGCCTCGCACGACCGCCTCACCGGCGTTCCGAACCGCGAGACGCTGATGGCCGCCCTGGTGGCGGAGGTCGGCCGCTCGGTGCGCTACAGCAAGCCGTTGAGCGTCGCGTTCCTGGACATCGACCGCTTCAAGCCGATCAACGACCTGCACGGCCACCAGTCCGGCGACGCGGTGCTGCGGCAGGTGGCAACGCTGGTCGCCGACCACATCCGGTCCAGCGACATCGTGGGGCGCTACGGCGGCGAGGAGTTCATGATGATCCTCCCCGAGACCGAGTCGCTCGAGGCGGTCGCCCTGGCCGAGCAGCTGCGCAACCTGGTGATGGCCACCCCGCTCGCCATCGCGGGCGGCCAGCGGATCACGGTCACCATCAGCATCGGCATCGCCGGCGGTAGGGGGGAGGAGCTGAAGGTCGACCGCCTGGTCGACCAGGCGGACCAGGCCATGTACTCCGCCAAGTCGCTGGGCCGCAACCGCACCTACCTGTACCGCGGCCTGGACGACGAGGCGCCGGTGCGCCGCGCCCCGATCTCGCCCGAGCACCGGGCAGCGGCGACGGCGATCGGGCAGTGGGCGAGCGCCAGCGCCACGCAGGCGCTCGCCTCCATCCTGGCCCCGCAGCCCAACCACCGCGGGCGACCCTCGGACATGATCGCCGCGCTCGCCACCGGGCTGGCCCTGGAGATGGAGCTGCCCGACGAGGAGATCGACCGCATCCGGATCGCCAGCCTGCTCCACGACCTCGGCAAGCTCGCGGTGCCCAGCTACATCCTCGACAAGCCCTCGTCGCTCGCACCCGGCGAGTGGCAGACGGTGGGCGAGCACCCCCGGATCGGGCAGATGATCCTCGAGCACGCCTCGAGCCTGAGGGAGGCGATCCCGATCGTTCTCCACCACCACGAGCGCTACAACGGCGGCGGCTACCCGTACGGCCTGCGCGGCGCCGAGATCCCCGTCGGCGCGCGGATCGTGGCCGTCGCCGACGCCTACCACGCGATGGTGCACGAGCGCCCGTACAAGGAGGCGCTGACGCACGACGAGGCGCTGGCGGAGCTGGAGCGCAACGCCGGAACCCAGTTCGACCCGGCGGTGGTGCGCGCCTTCGCCGAGCTCTACCGCGAGGGCGTGCCGGCCGACGGTCTCGACGAGGTGTACCGGCTCCACGAAGTGGCGCGTGACGGGCTGCACCACCTGCACGCCGGCCCCGCGCGCGCCTTCGCCCTGCCCGAGCAGAACGGCAACGGGCACCACCCGACGGCGCCGGCGAACGGCCGGCCCCGCGCCCGCCGCCGCCGGACGATCACCGACGAGGCGGCAGGGTGAGCGCCGGGCCGCGCTCCGTCGCCAGCCTGGCTGGCTCGCTGGAGGGCGCGCCGATGGTGTGGCTCGTCATCGCCGCCGCGCTGGTCCTGCTGGCCGCGCTGCTGGTCAGCCTGACCATCGCCCTCACCGCCAGCGTCCGCCGGAGGCGAGCCGAGGCGGACCGGTTCGACCCGGCGGAGGATGCCGGATCGGCGGCCGCCAGCGCCGCCCGAATCAGGGAGCGGCGCCGGACTGCCGGCGACGACCCGGTTCTCGCCGCGCTCGGCATCGACCGCGGGACGGACGGCGGAGGGGACTAGAAGGGGCTCGACCACCGCGCTGCGAGTGCGCTGACCGACACCTCCACGCTCGCCTCGCCGACCTCGATCCGGAGCCGGTCGCCGCCGGCGCGGCCGATCCGCGTCGCCGCCACGCCCGCGGCGTCCGCGGCGCCCACCAGGGCCGCCGCCCGCGGGGGATCGACGGAGACGATGACCCGTCCCCCGCGCTCGCCGAACAGCGCCGCCGTCGGGACGCCGGCCGCTTCGGCGGCGAGCTGGAGCTTCGCCCCGACCGCCGACGCGATCGCCATCCGCGACGCGGCCACCGCCACGCCACCGGCCGAGACGTCGTGGGCCGCGGCCACCAGCCGCCGGTCGGCGAGTTCGGCCAGCAGGCGAACCAGGCGGGTCGCCGCGTCCAGGTCGAGCGAGGGCCGCCCGCCCTCCACGCCCCGCCGCCAGGCGAGCTCCGAGGCCGCCAGCGCGTTCGCCTCCCAGGCGGCAGCGCCCAGCAGCCAGACGTCGTTCCCGTCGAGCCACCTCATCGAGACCGCCCGCGACCGATCCTCCAGCAGCCCTACGGTTCCGACCACGGGGGTCGGCAGGATCGGACCATCGGCGGTCTCGTTGTACAGGCTGACGTTGCCCGACACCACCGGCAGGCCGAGAGCGAGGCACGCGTCGCCGATGCCACGGATCGCCTCCGAGAGCTGCCAGTAGCCCGTCTCCGACTCGGGCGCACCGAAGTTCAGGCAGTCGGTGACGCCGATCGGCGTGGCCCCCGAACAGGCTACGTTCAGCGCACCCTCGACCACCGCGCTCGCGCCGGCCAGCCACGGATCGAGCGCTCCGACGCGGGCCGGCCCCGGCCCGTCGATGGCGAGCGCCAGGGCGCGGCTCGTGCCCTTGATGCGCAGCAGGGCAGCGTCGCCGGCCCCGGGCCCGACGAGCGTGTTGGTGCCGTTCATGTGGTCGTAGCGCCGCCAGATCGGCCTGCGGTCGCGCAGGTTCGGCGCGCCGATCAGCTCGAGCAGCGTGCCGGCGTCGGGCGCGGTGGAGGCCAGCGGGCGGAGGTCATCGTCCAGGCGACGGGCCACCTCCGCGGGCCGCCGGCCGCTGCGCAGGTAGCGCGGCGCGTCGTCGGTCAGGGTGCGGCCGGGCAGCGCGCACACCTCGCGCCCTCCGGCGCGGCAGCGGACCACCGCATCCTCGACCACCCGGCCGATCGTCACCGCGTGCAGCCCGTAGCGCTCGAACACGTCGCGCACGTCCGGCTCCCGCCCGGCGCGGACCACCAGCAGCATCCGCTCCTGGGACTCGCTCAGCAGCACCTCGTAGGGCGTCATCGCGTCCTCGCGGCGCGGCACCAGGTCGAGGTCCACCTCCGCGCCGCAGCCCCCGCGCGAGGACAGCTCTGCCAGCGCGCAGGTGAGGCCGGCCGCCCCCAGGTCCTGCATCGCCACCACCGCTTCCGACCCGGACAGCTCGAGGCAGGCCTCCATCAGCAGCTTCTCGAGGAACGGGTTGCCGACCTGCACCGCCG
>CAYXZN010000089.1:0-8240 GCA_964469325.1 uncultured Steroidobacteraceae bacterium | reverse complement strand
GACCGACTGCTAGAAGACGAGGAAGGGTTCAGCCGCTACCAAGTCCCGGTCGTGGCGCGGGCCGATAGCCGTGCACCACGTCCACCGCCACCCGTCGCTCGAGCGCCTCGAGCAGGCGGCGAATGCGGACCGTGGGACCGGACCACCCCTCGTCGAGCGGGTACATGGCGAGCACCAGCAGCCGGGACCGCATGTCAGCGCGCGAGCAGCGAGGCGGCACTCTCCGTGGGGGCCGGATCGTCGGTTCCGAGATACCAGCCCTCGAGCGTCGGCCCGAAGAGCTCCATGGCGAGGTCGCGGATGGCGTCTCGCCTGGGGATCAGCAGATAGTTGGCGGCGGGGTCGACCGGCGGGTCCGTGTACTCCGGAAGCCCCAGCACGTGGCGATCGACGTCGTCGCCGGTGATGAGCGGCAGCAGCGTGGCGAGGTCGCCGGCCTGGTCGCGCGGGAAGTCGGTCTGGACCGTTCGGGCGATCGCCTCGAGCGTGCCCGGCAGCTCGAAGACGAGATCCATGTCCGCCAGCTCGCGGCGCAGCGCGAGCAGCAGCAGCTGCTGGCGCTCGGCGCGCAGGAAGTCGTCCTGCTGCTCCCGCTCTCCGCTCGGCAGGATCAGCTCGCCCACCCGGATGCGGGCGTAGGCGAGCGCCTCGGTACCGGTGTAGTGCCGACAGCCGGCGGGCAGCTCGATCCCGCGACCCTCCCAGCCCGGCCCGGTGTACTGCGGGTCGACCAGCCTGCCGTCGAGGCACAGCTCCACGCCGCCCAGGGCGTCGATCAACTCCGTGAAGCCGACCAGGTCGACCCGCGCGTAGTAGTGGATCGGGATGCCCAGGTAGAGGCCCACCGTCCGCTCGAGGGCGCGGATGCCACAGCTGCTCGCCTCGGACAGCTCGGGGCACCACAGCTCGCGGTTCTCGGATGCCTCGGTGGCGAGCTCGTTGATCTTCCGCGGATAGAGCCCGCTGTGGTAGATGCGGCTGGACGGCAGAGGCGTGTAGCCGGTGTCGCGCGGCACAGAGACCATGATCGCGGTCTCGGCGACCGGATCGACGCTGACCACCAGGATGGTGTCGGTGAGCGCGTGCTCCCGCCCGGGCGCCTCGTCGGTGCCGAGCAGCAGGAAGTTGATCCGCTCGGTCCCGTCCCAGTCGTAGTCCGGCTCGTTGAGCGGCTGGCGGGGGATCGGCCCGCCGCCCCCGCCGGACGCGGGCGGTCCCACCTGCCCGCCGGAGAAGACCTGCTCCAGGGTCTCGTTGAGCCGGTCCAGGACCACCGCGACGTACATGTGCATCCCGACCGACAGCGTGACCAGGGCGAGGACCGCGGCGACCGTCTGGCCACTCGGTCGTCCTCGCGGACCCTGCGGGATGGCCAGCGCCGAGTGGCCGATGGCGAAGGCTCGCCAGAACAGGAGCGCCAGGTCCAGCACCAGCAGGCCGATCAGGAAGGGCGCGGACAGCAGGTTGTTGCGCAGCTCGGCGCCGTACACCAGGTATCCGACCAGCCCGATTCCGAGCAGCAGCAGCACCGGCGAAGCGAGCAGCGCGGCCAGCCAGCCGAGCCCGATGTAGGCGTGGCCGAGCCCCGGGAAGACGAAGGACAGGGTCGCGGCGAGCACGGGGTGATGCGGAGGAGGCGTGTGGGGCATTGGACCTCGCTGCCTGGCGGTCGTGCGCGCGACGGGCGCGGAGTATAGCATCGGACCTCCACGCTCCCTGCATGACGTCCCGCCTGGCCCGCCGGTTGCGGTGCGCCGGGGCGACAGCGGTCAGAATGGGGTGGTCTAGTACCTTTGCACCACCCGAGGGGGGGACCCTAGACTAACCGCGCCGCCGGTGACGGCGGCTCTCGCTCGTGCCCACACCTCGCTGAGATACCCATTTGCCCCCGGACTTCCTGATCTTCATCGCCGGCGTCGTCGTCGCCAACCTCGTCCTCCTCGCGGCCGCGGTTGCTGCTCCCCGCGAGCGGCGCGACCGACCGCAGGGTGACCTGCTGCCGGCGACCCGCCCGGAAGGGGCGTCGAAGTACGAGTCGCCGGCAGCGGTCGTCGCCGTCGAGCAGGCGCCGGCCGCCTACGAGCGCGTGCTGCGAATCCTGTGGTGGGTGACGATCGCCGCCGTCCTGGTCGGGGTCGGCGTGTCGGGCGCCTTCGTGGCGAACCAGGCCCTGATCTTCGCCCTCGGCGGGCTGGCCGTGGTGGCGGTGCTGGTGCTCCACGAGCTGCTGCCGGAACGGTGGCGGCGTGCGGCGCCCAAGTTCTGGCTGGAGGCGATCGTGGCGGTCGGCTTCGTGACCGGGCTCCTGGTGCTGACCGGCTACGGACGCTCTCCGTTCTTCTTCACCTTCCCGCTGGTGGCGGTCGCGGTCGCGCTGGCCCGCGGAGGGCGGGCGACCTTCTTCTTCGCGGCGTTCGCCTCGCTCGCCTACGTCGGGGTCCTCGCCCTCGACCCGCAGCTCGCCACCTTCACCGCCGGTGATCTGCTCAGCTTCGGCCTGAACGTCGGCTCGATCTGGCTGCTCGCTTACCTGGCCGCCGTCTTCGCCGGCCAGGAGCGTCGCATGCGGGCCGGAATGCTCCAGCTGTCGCTGACCGACCCGCTGACCGGCCTCTTCAACCGCACTCAGATCTACTCGACCCTCGAGCAGGAGATCCGGCGGACGCGGCGCAGCGAGCGGGGCTTCTGCCTGCTGATGATCGACCTCGACGGCCTGAAGGCGGTGAACGACTCGCTCGGCCACCACCGCGGCGACGACGTGCTGGTGTCGCTGGGACGCGTGATCCGCGGCTCGATCCGCACCGTCGACACCGCCTACCGGTACGGCGGAGACGAGTTCATGATCCTCCTGCCCGAAACCGACATCGCCGGCGCGTACGTGGTGGCCGAGAAGATCCGCAGCGGCGTCGAGGAGATCGGGATCGCGCTGGGCGAGGAGCACCTCCCGACCAGCGTCAGCATCGGCCTGGTCTCCCACCCCGAGGACGGACAGACGGTGGAGGAGCTGATGATCGCGGCCGACCGGGCCATGTACGCCGCGAAGTCGCTTGGCAAGAACCAGATCAGCGGCTACCCCAGGCCGCGGCGCATCCCGCCCAGCCTTCCGCCCCTCGCAGGCCTGGAGGCCGAGCCGACCGCGGCCCCCAGTGCCCGACGCGAAGCGCCGATGGCGTCCACCCAGCAGCCGGTCGGGCCCGGCCTGGGGCCGTCAGAGCCGGCGGTGGCGGTCGAGACCGTCGAGGAGTCAGCTCCGGCCGAAGCGGCAGCGGCGACGCCCCGCACGAACGGCCACGGCGAGACCGGCGACGACGAAGATCTCACCCCGGCCGAGGCGCGGCGGCGGATCGCGGCTCTGAGCTACGACCCCGACCACCAGATCCGGCGCGCCATGGACGCCTTCCTGGGCGGCCCGTCTTCGGAGCCGCCGGAGGGCCACTAGCCGATCAGGACTCGGTCACCGCGCCGGTGGTGGGGACGATCTCGACCCACAGCCGCCCGGGCGGCAGGACCACCGGCTCGCCGCTGTCCGCGTGGGTCCACGTCGTGCCCGCGTCCGCGCTCGGTCGCGACCAGCGCACGTCGACGCCCCTGCCGTCCACGTACAGCTTTCCGGTGCCCGAGCCGACCAGGTGCTGGAGCCGGCGTGGGTTGCCGGCCGGGTCCGGGTCACCGTACACCGTCTCCTGGGTCACGACCTGCACCAGCACGGTGCGTGCGGTGATGGTCTCGCCGGTGGCGGCATCGGTCGTTTCGGTGCCTCCGTCCGAACGTCGCCAGGCGCCGAGCGCCGCGTCCCAGCGCCACCCGAAGCGCCAGTACGAGTTGGTGTGGATGGTGACCGCGCTGACGCTGCGCCCCTCGATCTCCACCTCCGGGTCGAACTCGAACGGCGACCGGTACTCGCCGACGCGCGAGGCGAGGCGCGCCAGGGAGGCGTTGCTGCCGGCCTCGAGCGCCGTGCGGGCCCCCTCCACGTCCATGTACAGGTTGTGGGGCGCCGCACGCTCACCGTAGCGTCGGAACCACGGCCACCCGCCGCTGAGGCCGTTCACGTACGGCATCCCCGCCCGCTCGAAGCGGGCCAGGGCGCCGTTGCTGGCCCCGAACCCGAGCGTGAGCACGTGCAGATCCTGCCAGAGGTCGACGTTGTAGTAGCGCGCGCTGCGGATCGGGCCGGTGAGGCCGATCGACTCGGTGCAGCCGAAGATGGCGGTCCAGCGCGTCACGTCGCCCTCCACTGGCGCCTCGTACACCGCGTCGGCCAGGCCGAGGTTGCTTGGCGGACGCGCCGACGGGTGGTTCTCGATCTGCACCGCCACCACGGTCTCCGAGGCCTCCCCGTCCAGCGGCAGGCCGTTGACGGGGCAGGTGGCGGTGAGCACGGGCTCGGGAGTGGGCGGCGGGCTGGCGCTGGCCGTCGGGCGCGGCGTGCGGGTGGCTGCCGCGGTCGGCGAGGCGGTGGGGGTCGGGGTCGGGCCGGTCGCCTCGGCTGGCGCCGAGGGACCCAGCAGGACGACGCCGAGCACTGCGCCGCCCACCACCGCCAGCGCGGCGGCGCCGATCACGGCGGTGCGGAGCGGTCCGGTGCGGAGGAGGTGCATCGCGACAGATGCTAACTGCCCCTGAATTGGGGACCATAGCCCGATTTCGCTATACTCGCGCCCCGCCCCGGCCAGCCGGCGAGCAGGTCACCCAGAGCCCAGAGGACATCCGCGTTGCAACGAACCACAGCCCTGGCGGGGGGCGTGAGGCGCAGCCCCGCCTCGCCGGGCGATGCGCGCGCCGTGCTGGCCGCCTTCCTGTCGTTCCTGTTCCCCGGCCTGGGGCAGCTCTACAACCGGCAGGCCCTGCTGGGATGGGCGCTGGCCGCGCCCGTGCTGCTCCTCGCGGCCCTCGGCGGCCTCGCCTTCGCGCTGTCGGCGTCGGGGACCCTGTCCCGGCTCGTCGACGTCCGGTTCCTGGCCGGCCTGATCGTCCTCGACCTGGCCCTGCTCGGCTGGCGCCTGGTGGCCATCGTCCAGGCCCACGGGCGGCGGGAGCGCTTCGGGGCCAGCTGGACGTGGAGCGCGACGGCGCTGCTGGTGGTGCTGACCCTGGCCATGCATGGCCTCTCCGGCCTGTATGCGCTGAAGACCATCGACACCCTGACCACCATCGGCGCGGACCACCCCGGTGGCCCCACCGGCCCCGGTCCCCGCAACGAGCCGGGCGGCCTGCCGGGGTTCGAGCTGCCGGGGCCATCGGACCACCCCGACCCACAGACCGGGCAGCGCGTGAACGTGCTGCTGGTGGGGGTGGACGCGCTGCCACAGCGCGGGACGCAGCTCACCGACACGATGATGGTGGTCAGCCTCGATCCGGCCGGCGGCCGATCGGCAATGATCTCGATCCCGCGCGACCTGTACGGCGCGCCGCTGCCGGACGGGCGGATCTGGGCCGCCAAGCTCAACTCGCTCATGGCCCGGACCAACCTCGACCCGACGCAGTTCCCGCTGGGCGGGGTCGGGACCCTCAAGGCGACGGTCGGCAACCTGCTGGGCGTCGAGATCCACTACTTCGCGGCCATCAACCTGCTGGGCTTCAAGCAGGCCATCGACGCCATCGGCGGCGTGGAGATCCAGGTCCAGCGGGCGATCAACGATCCGACCTACGTGGACGAGTTCGACAACCGCACCGGCTTCTACCTGCAGCCCGGCACGCATTACATGGACGGTCACACCGCGCTCGCCTACGTCCGGAGCCGCAAGGGGATCGGCGACAACGACTTCACCCGGGCCGCGCGCCAGCAGCAGCTCCTGACCGCCGTGCGCCAGAAACTGACCGCCCAGAACCTGCTCCTCACCCTCCCGGCGCTGCTCGACGCGACCAAGCTGCTCATCAGCACCGACATCCCCACCGATCGGATGGCGATCCTCGCCCGGGCGGTCCAGGACGCCGACATGTCGGAGCTGCAGCGCGTCGTGATCGAGCCGCCGCTGGTCGTCCCCGACAACGACCCGGCGAGCGGCTACATCCTGCGCTTCGACCCGGCCGAGCTGCGCGCCCTCGGCCAGCGCCTCATGGGCGACGGCGCCGATTCGGGGGCTGCCGGAGGCTGATCGGGCGCCTGCTAGACTCGGCGGATGCCAGGCTTCTCCACCCGGGCCATCCGGGCCGCCAGCCGCGTGCCGGAGGCGCCTCAGCCGCCGGTGAACGTGCCTATCTACCAGTCCGCCACCTTCGAGGTCGGCACGGCCCAGGATCTCAACGACCTTCTGGAGTTCCGCCGTCCCGGCCACTCGTACACCCGCTACTCGAACCCGACCCACGCTGCCCTGGAAGAGACGCTGGCCGAGCTGGAGGGTGGCGAGGCGGCCCACGTCACCGGCTCGGGCATGGCGGCCATCCACGGCGCCATCCTGGCCCTGGCTCGCTCCGGCGACGAGGTGCTCGCCCCGCGCGCGCTCTACGGCGGGACGTACGGGCTGCTGACCGGGGTGCTCGCCCGGTACGGCATCGGCCACCGGTTCATCGACGTCACCGACCCCGCCGCCGTCGAGGCGGCGATCGGCCAGCGGACTCGGATCGTCTGGCTGGAAACCATCGCCAACCCGACCACCGAGGTACCGGACCTGGCGGCCGTCGCGCAGGCGGCGCACCGGCGCGGGGTGTCGGTGGTGGTCGACAACACCTTCGCCTCTCCCTACCTCTTTACCCCCCTCGCCCACGGCGCCGACCTGGTGGTGCACTCGCTGACCAAGTACATCGGCGGCCACTCCGACCTGACCGGCGGGGTGATCGTCGGCGACCGCGACCGGGTGGCGGAGGCGCGTCATGTGGTGGTCAACGTGGGCGGCAACGCCCAGCCACTGGAGGCGTTCCTCGCGCTCCGCGGACTGAAGACGCTGGCCCTGCGGATGGAGCGCCACTCCGCCAACGCGCAGGCGGTGGCCGAGGCGCTCGAGCGCGCTCCCGGCGTGGGGCGGGTCCTCTACCCGGGCCTGGCCGGGCACCAGCAGCACGAGCGGGCCCGGCGCCAGCTGCGTGGCGGGATGTGCGGCGGGATGCTGTCGGTCGACCTCGCCGGGGGACGCTCCGCCGGGGAGCGCTTCCTGTCGGAGATTCGCGTCGCGGTTCACGCCACCAGCCTGGGCAGCGCGGAAACCCTGTGCAGCCACCCGGCGTCCAGCTCCCACCGCCAGCTGGACGCGGCGGCGCTGGAGGCCGCGGGCCTCACGCCGGGGCTGGTGCGGATCTCCATCGGCCTCGAGGACGCCGATGACCTGGTCGACGACCTGACCCGGGCAGCCGCCGCGGCGGCGGAGGCGGTTGCCGCGGGTACCTGAGCGGCCGCCACGGGAGCGAACGCTGGATCGATCGGCACCCCGAACCCTGACCGGAACCGGCCTGGAGCAGCTCGCGCGCCGGATCGAGCGCGCGCTCCGGTTGCTGGGCGACGCGCGCCTGGGCATCGTCCTGCTGGTGTCGGCCGCCGTCCTCAACCTGGCCGCGGTCCTCGGACCCTGGGCCCGGCCGGTGGTGGAGAGCGCGTTCTACGTCGCGCTCCTCGGAGCCGTTGCGGTCACCGGTCTCGGCGCCCTGGCGGTCCGGGCACCGTCGGCCTGGCGGGAGTGGCGTCGCCCCGGCGCCGTCCCGGGCCGGGGCGGTGGGCGGCAGAGTGCCGAGTCGGCACTGCTCGAGCTGGCCGTCCCGCCGGGCAGCCCGTCGCCGACGGCGGCCGAGCTGGTTGACGTGCTCCGACGCGCCGGCTACCGGGTGGCGGAGGGCCGGTCGGCGGCGCGCTCGGGTGCCACGTCGACGCTCCACGCCGTTCGCCGTGGCTGGTCACGGCTGGTCGCGCAGGGGACGCACGCCGCGCTGGTGCTGATCGTGCTCGGCGCGGGAGTGTCGACCGCCGGCGGCGAGGAGGTCGTGTTCAGCCTGCTCCCCGGCGAGCAGGCCCGGCTGGGCGGGCCAGGGTCGGGGGATACGGCCTCGGTACGGCTCGAGTGGTTCGAGGCGGAGTTCGGAGCCGACGGACGGCCGACCCGGCTCGACACCCGGGTCACCTTTCTGAGCGACGGATCGCCCGCCGCCAGCGAGACGCTCCAGGTCAACCGGCCCGCCGCCTTCGACGGCTACCTCGTGCACGGCTGGACCTACGGCCCGGCGGTGCGGCTGCGGGTCGCCTCGCTGGCCGGTCGCCCGCTGCTGGACGGCGCGGTGCCACTCGATGAGCTCCGCGACGGGCAGCCGGCCGG
>CAYXZN010000088.1:0-8282 GCA_964469325.1 uncultured Steroidobacteraceae bacterium | reverse complement strand
TGATCGTCAACACCGGCATCCGGCGCTTCTTCGAGACCTCGATCTACACCGGGGTCGCGCTGTCGGTCGGCCTGGCGGTGCTCGCGGACGTGGCGCTGCTGTGGCTCCAGCGCCGGCTGACGCCGTGGGCGCAGGCCGAGCGGAGCTGAGCGGTGGAGCTGCTCGCGGAAGCGATCGCCTGGCTCACCGATCCGGCCAGCTGGACCGATCCCCGCAACGGCATCCTGCTCCGCCTCTGGGAGCACGTCTCGCTGTCCGGCGCCGCGCTGCTGGCAGGCGCGGTGGTGGCGCTCCCGGTCGGCCTCTTCATCGGCCACACCGGCCGCGGCGCGGCGGTTGCCGTGGCGATCACCAACATCGGACGCGCGGTCCCATCGCTGGGCTGGATCGGGATGGCCCTGCCGATCACGCTCGCCCTGTTCCAGCGCGAAGGGCTGGGCTTCCTGCCGGCGCTGGTCGCCCTGGTCGCGCTCGCCATCCCACCGATCGTCACCAACACCTACGCCGGGCTGCGCGCCGTCGAGCGTGAGCTGGTCGAGGCCGGGCGCGGGATGGGGATGGGCGAGCTCGAGCTGCTGCGCCGGGTGGAGGTGCCGGTCGCGCTGCCGGTCATCCTCGCGGGCATCCGTTCCTCGGCCGTGCAGGTGGTCGCCACCGCGACCCTGGCCGCGGTCGTGTCGGGCGGGACCCTGGGCCACTTCATCCTGCAGGGGATCCTGATCCGGGAGCACGACCGCGTCTTCGGCGCCGCCGTCCTGGTGGCGCTGCTCGCGATCGCCACCGAGCTCGGCTTCGCGGCGCTGCAGCGCGCGGCGGTCTCCCCGGGCCTGCGGACCGCTGCCACCGCCCGCGGCCTGTAAGACAGCGGACACCGTCCCTTCACGCGCCACTGCTAGACTCCGCGACTTGGCCGGTCGCGTCCGCGGCCGATGGAGAACACGAGGAGGACCCAATGCGGAGATACCGCACGCTCGCCCTTGGGGCGGCGACGCTCGCGCTGGTCGTCAGCGCCTGCGCGCCGGGAGAGGGGAGCAGCCCGACCGCCAGCCCCGATGGCGGGACGAAACCAGAGGTGACGGTCGGCTCAGCCGGCTTCTACGAGGCCGCACTGGTGGGCGAGCTGTTCGCCCAGGCCCTCGAGGCTCGCGGCTACACCGTGAACCGACAGCTCGAGCTCGGGGAGCGGGACGTGGTCCAGGCCGCGTTCGACGCGGGGGAGATCAACCTCGCCGCCGAGTACCTGGGTGGCCTGGCTGCCTTCTACGCCGCCGACGCGTCCTCCGACGCGGACGAGACGCATGGGAACCTGCAGGCCGCGCTCGAAGACGAGGGACTGGTGGCGCTCGACTACTCGCCCGGCACCGATGCCGACGGCTTCGTGGTTCGGCAGGAGACCGCCGACCAGTTCGGGCTGGAGACGATGAGCGACCTGGCCGAGGTCGCCGACCAGCTCGTCTGGGGCGTCGCGCCCGCCTGCGGGGAGAACCCGCTGTGCGGGCCGGGCCTCGAGGAGGTGTACGGCATCGACTTCGACACGCTGGACGTCGAGACGCTGTCGCCGTGCAGCACCGAGATGGCCGAGGCGCTCAACGCGGGCGCGATCGATGTGGGGCAGGTCTGCACGACCCAGCCGGACATCGAGCGCTTCAACTTCGTGCTGCTCGAGGACGACCAGGGCCTTCAGCCGGCGCAGAACATCGTTCCGGTGGCGACCGCCGAGCTGGCCGAAGGTGCCCCGGAGGACTTCGCCGAGACGCTGAACGCGGTCGTCGCCGAGCTGACCACCGAGGAGCTCACCTCGCTTGGTGTGCAGGTGGCGGTCGAGCAGCGCTCCTACGCCGACGTGGCCGAAGAGTGGCTGACCGACAAGGGCCTCGTCTGAGCGGTCGGGGGAAGCGCGCAAGGGAGGGCGGCCCAGGGGGTCGCCCTCCTGTCGCTTCCTGCCGAATGAGCGACCATGGAGCCGATGTCTGAGGATCCGCTTCGCGGACATCTCGAGCTGGCCGATTGGCGTCGCCGCGTGGCCGACATGTACGCCTCGCTGCGTGCCGATCGTGATGCCGGGCCGGATCGCCTGGACCGCTTCCGAGGCGCCAAGGACCGCCTCTTCGCCGAGCACCCCCAGTCGCCCATCCCGCCCGGCGAGCGCGCGCGCTTCGAGGGGCTGAGGTACTGGCCGCACGAGCCGGGGCTGCGGTTCGTGCTGCCACTGGAGCCGGATCCCGAGGCGCCGGGCACCGAGCTGCCGAGATCCGGAGTCGGGGACGCATTCGGGTATCGGCGCATCGGCTGGGTCGCCTTCGAGGTCGAGGGCGCTGCGGCCCGCCTGGCGGTCTACTGGATCGAGGGCTATGCGGGAGGAATCTTCATCCCGTTCCGCGACGTGACCAGCGGCGAGGAGACCTACGGGGGCGGCCGCTACGTCTGGGACTCCATCAAGGGCGCCGACCTGGGCTCGGAGCGCGATGAGCTGGTGATCGACTTCAACTGCGCCTACCACCCCTCGTGCGTCTACGACCCCCGCTGGAGCTGCCCGCTGGCGCCGCGCGAGAACTGGCTGACGGTGCCGATCCGGGCCGGGGAGCGTCTGCCATGAGCGAGCCGCGGCACTGCATCAAGTGCGGGCGTGAGATCGGCCCGGACGAGTCGATGTGCGAGGTCTGCAACCGGGCCGGGATGGCCACCCCCAGCGCGAGCCAGTACCACGGCACCATCGCGGTGGCGATCGTGGCGGGCATCGCCGCCCTGGCCATCGCCGCCAGCCTGGCCACCCGGGACGTCGGCCCCTTCCAGGCGGAACGGCTCAGCTTCGAGCCGACCTCCGAGCAGGTCGAGGTCGTGGCGCGGGTCACGAACCTCGGCACACGAACCGGCACCGCCAGCTGCCGGCTCACTGCACGCGACGCAGCCGGCCGGGCGATGCGCACCCAGACGGTCACGCTGCAGGTGCCGGCCGGCGGGGAGGCGACCCTGACCCAAACGATCAGCGGCCTGCGCGCCACCCCCCGCGACGTGTCGGTGGAGTGCTCCTGAGCGTCACTCGCTCCTGACGGCTACTCCAGGATCAGCCGCACCCCGATCAGGCCGCGCGACAGCGGCTGGTTGCTGATCAGCTGCCAGGCCGCGTGGGACAGGTCGGCGACCCGCTGGTCGGCGGTCCCCCAGTAACACTGGCACCAGTCGACGATCGGCAGCCGTGCGCAGCGGTCTGCGCAAACCGTCACGTAGCCGTTGATCTGCCCGGTGTAGCGGCCGCCCAGGGCGCCCGGCAGCGCGACCGTGGCCTGGCCGCTGAACCCGGCCGTGCCGGGGTAGTTGCTGGCGATTCCCGACACCTCGCTCGTCGCCGGCGGCGGCACGGGCGTTGGAGGCGGCGGCGCCTGGGTCGGAATCGGAGTGGCGACCCGCGTGGGAACCGGGGTCGGGATCGGTGTGGGGACGGGGGTCGGTGCCGGCGTCGGCACCGGAGTCTCGCGGAGCCCGGAGGAGGACCGGAGCGAGCTGGCTCCCCGGACGACGTTCTCGGTCCGCGCGATCGGCGCGGCGAGCAGCGGGCTGGGGGTGGGAGCGGCCGCGATGCCGGTCACATCGGCGGCGATGGGGGCAGCCGTGGCGGCCACGGCGATGCCCAGGACGAGGGCGACCAGCGCCCATCGGGGCTTCGTCACTAGGTGTTCTCAGTGCGGGTTCCATCGCGCGACCACCAGCCCCTGGAGCCCGGCGGGAGGCGCCGGTCGCAGCGGGGAAGCGGTGCGCGGTCAGCGCGCCGCCGGTCGCGCCCGATGCGTGGCAGCAGAAGGAGGCAACTGGTGTGCCAGCCGAGGCCACGCGGGAGCGGCCATCCTGACCGAGATCCGCTGATCGTGCAAATGAGCGCCTGGAGCCATCCCGCCGGCCGGGTGCGTGACGCAACGGAGTGCGTGGGTTATCGTGGGCCGCAGATGACCGGTCCCCGACGAGAGCGACGCCCTCCTCGCCCCACCGACCGCTCCGGCGCCCCCGACCGTGGCGGCGCGGAACGGCGGCGCGGCGACGAGCCCGGCGAGCGGCGGGGCGGCGGCCGCGGGTTCGGGCGCCGTGAAGGCGGCTTCCGGGGGCGCGAGCCTGGCTTCCGGGAGCGCGACGGCGGGTTCCGCGAGCAGGGCCCCGGCTTCCGCGGGCGCGAGCCTGGCTTCCGGGAGCGCGACGGCGGGTTCCGGGAGCGCGGCCCCCGACCGGGGGGCAAGCCGCCGGCGTGGGCCGACGAGGGCGGGATGTCGGTTCGCCTCGATCCGCGACGACGTGACGCCCTGAAGCGACTGGCCGCTGAGGCCGGGATGCGTCCCGGCGAGCTGGCGCTGCTGTGGCTGCAGGAGCGACTGGACGCGGAGGCGAGCGGCACCCCCCGCGTTCCCGAGGCGGGAACGGCAGTGGCCGAGCTGCGACAGCAGCTGGCCGCGCTCGAGCTACGGGTCGACGAGCTGGCGGCGCGTGCTCCCGTCGGCGATCGGGAGGCGGAGCCGATGGGCGGCGAGGAGGCGGCGGAGGCGCCGCCCACGGCCTCCGAGCCGGAGCGCCGCGGCCGTACCAGGCGCCGGGGCCGCCCGCGGGCCGAGAGGGCCGACGGCGAGCGGGTGCCGCTCCACGACGAGATCGCCGCCATCCTCGCCGAACGCGGGCCGATGCGTGCCGCAGAGCTGGCGCAGGCCATCGCGGAGCGCGGCCGCTACCGCGCCCCGCGCAGCGACCGGCCGCTCGACGCCGCCACCGTCAACAGCCGCGTCTCGAACCCGCACTACCGCGACCGCTTTGTCCGCCGCGACGGGCAGATCGACCTGGCCCAGCGGGACTGAACGCCGCCGGCGCCTCAGCCCTCGAGGACGAAGGTCACCAGGATGTTGACCTGGAACTCGTAGGAGCCATCAGCGCCGATGTTCACCCGCTGCTCCTTGACCCAGGCGCTGCGGATCTGGCGCAGGGTCTTCTGGGCCCGGTCCAGGCCCTGGCGGACGGCATCCTCGAAGCTCTCCGGCGACGTGCAGCTCAGCTCGGTGACCTTGGCGACAGCCATGCGTCTCTCCTCCTCACGGTGAACGGAAGCGAATCGTAACGCTCGCGGCGGCGTGGCCTGCAGGTCGCAGGCCGGCATCGGCTCAGCGGTGGCTGCGGGCCCAGGCCAGCAACTCATCGGCGCCCGTGGCATTGACCACCGACTCGGCGGGCACCCCACACGCGGCGGCGCGCTCGCAGCCGTAGGGCAGCCACGCCAGCTGGCCGGGCGCGTGGGCGTCGGAGTCGATGGCCACGCGGCAGCCCGCCTCGACCGCCAGGCGCAGCAGGCGCTTGGGCGGGTCGAGCCGCTCGGGCCGACTGTTGACCTCGATCGCCTTGTCGAAGCGGGCCGCGGCGGCGAAGACGATCGCCGCGTCCAGCTCTGACTCGGGCCGTGACCGGCGGCCTGTCCTCATCCGGCCGGTCAGGTGGCCGAGGATGTCGAGGTGCGGGTTGGCGAGCGCGGTCACCATCCGCTCGGTCATCGCCCGGCGTTCCATCCGCAGCACGCTGTGGACGCTGCCGACCACCACGTCCAGCCGGGCCAGCAGCTCCTCGTCCTGGTCCAGGCTGCCGTCCTCGTTGATGTCGACCTCGATCCCGGTCAGGACCCGGAACGGGGCCAGCTCCTCGTTCAGCGCGGCTACCAGCTCCAGCTGCTCTCGGAGCCGGTCGGCGGTCAGGCCGTTCGCGACCGTCAGCCGTGGAGAATGGTCGGTCAGCACCACGTACTCGCGCCCCAGCTCCATGGCGGTATGGGCCATCTCGCGAATCGGCGACCCCCCGTCGCTCCAGTCGGAGTGCACGTGGCAGTCGCCCCGCAGCGCCGCGCACAGCTCCGCGCCGCCGAGCGCCACCGGCTGCCCGCCGGTCGCCTCCAGCCGGCGCAGGTAGACCGGCACCTCCCCACGCAGCGACTCGGCGATCGTCCGCTCCGTGACGGTGCCGATCCCCGCCAGCTCCCGCAGGCTCCCCTCCCCGACCCGCCGGGCCGTCTCCTCGGGGCCGATCCGCTCCAGGGTGGCCGCCGCGCGCCGGAAGGCCTGCACCCGGAAGGTCGGCTCGAGCGCCACCTCCAGCAGGAACGCGATCCGGCGCAGGTCGGCGACGGGGTCACGCGGCGTGGCGGTCACGTCCTCAGCCGATGGTCAGGATGCGGCGCGGGTTGTCGACCGTCATGCGCCGGATCTCGCCCTCCCCCACCGCCGCGGTGCGCAGGTGCGGCAGGAAGTGCTGCTGGAGGTAGGTGTAGCCGAACCCGCCGTTGGCCTTGAGCTGTGCGTTGTGACAGACGTCCTGGGAGAGCAGGATCTGGCCGCCGAAGCCCCGGTCCAGCAGCTCCACCAGCAGCTCCACCAGCCGTGGCTCGACGTGCTCCTCGACCGCGAAGCGCTGCCCCAGGAAGTCGAACTCCAGGTTCGCGCCGGTGTCGAGCACCTCCAGGTAGAAGTCCAGGTCAGGGTGCGAGTCGGCATGGCCGATGACGACGCGCGCCGGATCCAGCCCCTCTTCACGGAAGATGCGGAGCTGATCGAGACCGACCGCTGACATCACCCCGTGCGTGGTCACCGCCATCCCGGTCCGCCGCGCTGCCCTGGCTGCCGCACGGTGCACGCGCTCCTCCGCCGGACTGACCCACTGCTTGTCGGTGCCGATCTCGCCGATGATCCCGGGGCGGATGCCCGTCCCGCCGACCCCCTCCTCGAACTCGCGCACCAGCCCGTCGGCCAGGTCATCGGCGCTGCGCCGATCGATCCGAGCCTCGGGGGGGTAGTAGGCGCCGCGGTACCAGCCGCAGCCCATCACGATCCACAGACCGGTGCGCGAGGCGAGGGCGCGCAGCCACTCCGGATCGCGGCCGACCCCCGGCAGCGTCAGGTCCACCACGCAGCTGCCCCCGCGGCGCCGGAAATCGCGGAGCTCGTCGGTGATCAGCTCGTCGTCTTTCGTCAGCTCCCAGTAGTCCCACCGGTCGGGGACGTGCCACAGGCTGATGGCGGTGTGCTCGTGGGGAAGGGTGAAATTGACGCGTTCGGGGGCGACCGGGCCCGAGACGGTCATGACGCGCGGCGGCATGGCGGCTCCTCGATGCGGCGCCGGTGCGGCATGGGTTCGACCGCCGGCGCGCGGGTAGGTGGAACGGCATCATCTTGCCACCCGCCGGCCAGCCCCTCCCCGGCGGGCCTGCAGAAGCGGCTGGCATCGCGCCCCGGGGCGACGTAGCCTGTGGAGGCTCCCTGGGCGGCTCCATGATTGACGACAGGAGGTGGCTCGCCGATGGCATCTCAGCCGAGCGCAAAGCAGTCGCGGAACCTGTGGACGGTGGCCCAGAGCCAGTTCGACACGGCCGCGGAGCGTCTGCACCTCGACGACGGGATGCGTCGCGTGCTGCGCGTGCCGAAGCGGGAGCTGACGGTGAACTTCCCGGTCACCCGCGACGACGGGCGGGTCGAGGTGTTCACCGGCTTTCGGGTGCACCACAACGTGAACCGCGGGCCGACCACCGGCGGGATCCGGTACACCGCCGACCTCTCGCTGGAAGAGGTGCGCGCGTTGGCCATGTGGAACAGCTGGAAATCGGCGCTGGTGAAGGTCCCGTTCGGTGGAGCCGCCGGCGGCGTGAAGGTGAACCCGCGCCGGCTGAGCGAGAAGGAGCGCCAGCACCTCACCCGTCGCTACACGACCGAGATCAGCCCCATGATCGGTCCCGACAGCGACATCCCGTCGCCCGACGTCAACACCGGCTCGCAGACCATGGCCTGGATCATGGACACCTACTCGATGCACCATGGCTACACGATTCCGGGCGTGGTGACCGGCAAGCCGATGGCGATCGGCGGCTCGCGGGGCCGCCGCGAGGCGACCAGCCGGGGGGTGGTACGCACCATCGCCGCGGCGGCGCGCAGGCGGGGGGTTGCGCTCAACGGGGCGCGAGCGGTGATCCAGGGCTTCGGGCGGGTCGGCACCATCACCGCTGAGATGCTCTCCGCCGAGGGGGTCCGCATCGTCGCCATCGCCGACGACCACACCGGGGTCCGCAACGAGACCGGCATCGACGTCGAGAAGGCGGTCGGCTGGGTGCGGGAGCACGACGCGATCGCCGGCCTGCCCAACACCGAGCCGATCAGCAAGGACGATGTCTTCGAGCTGGAGTGCGACGTGCTCGTCCCGGCCGGCCTCCAGAACCAGATCAGCGGCGACAACGCCGACAGCGTGAGGGCGTCCATCGTGGCCGAGGCCGCGAACGGCCC
>CAYXZN010000087.1:0-8507 GCA_964469325.1 uncultured Steroidobacteraceae bacterium | reverse complement strand
CCTTCTGATTGACATGATGCGTGAGGCTGTTAAGACCGGTCAGTGGGAGGGGATGGTCCAGGCGAACATCAAGTTCCACGATGTGCTCCACGAGGCGGCCGGGAACGAGCGCCTGCGGCACCTGACCCGCAACCTCCTCGACTTCGTCCGGCGCTTCAGCAAGGAGGCCTTCGCGAGCCAGGAGCGGGGTGCCGAGGTGCTCGCCGAGCACGAGGAGATCATCCGGGCGTTGGAGCAGCGTGACCCCGACCTGGCCGAGCAGGTCGCCCGCCGCCACGTCGAGAGCGCGCGGGCCTACCTCGCCGGCCGGTACCTCTCCGAGTCGATGAAGATCGACTCTGACGGCCGGTACCCGGCGCGCGCGTCCCCGTCCTGATCCGCTGCGCCGCAGGTCCGCCCTGAAGCCAACCGCGGGCGCCGGCACTGAGCCGACGCCCGCGTCGCGCGTTCCGAGCTAGTAGAGCTTCATCCCGCTCTCGTAGTCCTTGAGCAGCTGGTCAGGCTGGACGCGCTCGACGACGTCCGGCGGCACCCGGCACGCCGGCGGGAAGGTGATCGGCGGCGCCGGCTTGGTGCAGTCGAAGATCATCTTCGTCTCCATCGGCCCCTTCTCCTCGCGGTGCCAGCCATAGGTGACCGGGTTGAGGTGGCCGCCCAGGAAGTTCGGCATCACGATCAGGTCGCGGTCGGCCTGGAACCGTGTCGTGAATGCCCAGATGACCTGGTCCTGGTTGTAGACGTCGATGTCGTCGTCGACGACGAAGACGTGCTTGAGGATCGGGTCGACGGTGAAGGCGGCGCAGGCCGCCAGTTTCGGCTCGCCCTCGACCTTCTTCTTCATGGCGATGAAGGCCACGCTCCGGATCCCGGCCAGCGGCAGGTTCAGGGCCGTGACGGTCGGCATGACCTCCCTGACCCGGCGGAACATGCTTCCCATCCGAGGCAGAGCGCCCAGCACGAGGTGCTCGCGATGCGCGTTGAAGACGTCGACGTAGATCGGGTCCCTGCGCATCGTGACGGCGGTGATCTCGACCCACGGCATCGGCCCGAGGCGGGTGTAGTACAGCGGGTACTCGCCGAACGGACCCTCGTTCTGCACCCTCTCCGGGTCGGTGTCCACCACGCCCTCGATGACGATCTCGGCGCGGGCCGGCACCTCGAGGTCAATCGTCTTGCACTTGACCATTTCCACTGGCTCGCCGAGCAGGCCGCCCATGACGTCGAGCTCGCCGCCGATACCCGGCAGCTTCGAGACCGCCGACATCAGCATCGCCGGATGGTGGCCGATGACCAGGGCGACCTCCATCTTCCGACCGGCGTCACGGTTCGCTCGGAGGATGTACGAGGTGTGGTGCGCGGGGTTGGTCATGAAGCCGACCTGCTTCGGCCCCTGGATCTGATGGCGGAAGATCCCCGAGTTCAGCCTCCCGGAATCGGGGTCGCGGGAGATCGTCGCCGCCGAGGTGATATACCTCCCCGCGTCGAGCTCCTGGTGGACCAGAAAGGGCAGCTGGGTGATGTCGATCTCGTCGCCGGTCCAGACGACCTCGTGCACCGGAGCCTGCTCGGAGGGGATCATCGTCGGCGGGATCGGGCTGCCCTCACGCCTTCCGTACTCCGGCACCATCCCCGCGACGTCGCTGCCGATGCTGAGCGCCACGCGCTCGTACGTGCCGTGCAGGTTCAGCACGAGCGGGGTCTTCGACCCCTTGATGTTCCGGAAGAGCACCGCCGGGAAGCCCGGGTAGCGGTCGTCCCGCTCGATCTTGTCGACGATGGCGGCCGCCTCGAACTCGGGGTCCACCTCCTCATCGACGATCTTGAGCTGCTCGGGATGCTCGGTGAGCAGGGTGTCGAGGTACGTCCGCAGGTCTTGAGCCATTGTGCACTCCCTTTGCGCTTCAGGTTTCTACCGGCACCGGCGGTCGATCAGAGCCATATGACCCCGGCGACGACCGCTGTCGCACCCACTGCGATCCGCCACGTCAGCTGCTCGACTCCGCGCAGCAGGAGAGCCGTGAAGGCCAGCGTGAAGAGCGGGGCCGTGGACGTGACGGGATAGACGATGCTCACGTCCTCGGTCGACAGACCGAAGGTGAGCGCCAGGAAGCCGAACGCCTGCAGCACGCCGGCGCCGGCGAAGTAGGGCGCCGACCGCGCGCGGAGACCGGCGCGCATCCGGCCGATACGGGTGAAGAGGCTGGCATACACGAGGGCAGCGACCGCACCGATGAGCGCGGCCGTCAGCGGCACGTCGACCTCTTCGAGTCCGAACTTCAGGAACAGCGGACGCACGCCATACGAGAGGGCCGATCCGGCGGCCGCCAGCACCCCGACGTCGATGACCTGCCGCATCCCGGCCCCCTTCTGCCAGGTGACCAGCGTGATGCCGATCACGATCGCGCCGATGGCGGCCCACTGGAGCAGCGTCACCTGCTCTCCCAGGAACAGCATCGCGAGGAACGTGGTCACCACCGGTGCGCTGTTCTTGATGGCCGTGGCCGGTGAGGCGCCGATCCGCTCGATCGCGATGTACAGCCAGCGCCGCCCGATGCCGGTCCCGAACAGTCCGCCCAGGATGAAGCCGATGAGCGCCGGCAGAGTGACGCGGTCGAACGCGAAGCCGCCGAGGAGCGGCGCGATCAGCAGGTAGATGGGAACCGTGATGGCGAGCCCCATGACGAGCGCCACCTCGCTCGTTCCCTGCCTGGCGAAGCCGAGCTTGAGCACCACCGGGTTGAGCCCGAAGCAGGCGGCTGTCACGAGCGCGAGAAGCTTGCCGTCCACCTTCAGGCCCGCGTGGCCATCTCGTCGACCGGAGGGCGCTCCAGCTCGGCCAGTCGTCGGTGGATCGCCGCGGCCCCGCCGAGCGTGAGGAGGCCCAGCTCCTCGAGGCGACTGCGGCGGCCGATCCGCCGCAACGGGCCGGTGATGCCGAGCGAGGCGATCACCGCTCCCGAGGCGTCGGCGACCGGAGCGGCGACGCCGGCCGTCTCGGGGTGGAGCTGTCCCACGTTGACGGCGAAGCCGCGCTCCCGGATCTCCGCCAGCCCTCGTATGAAATCATCGGCATCCGTGATCGTCCCCGGGGTGAAGCCGGGCAGGCCGGTACGGGCGATCCGGGCTGCGACCTCGGGCAGGTGAGCGAGGATGGCCTGGCCCATCGCGGTGGCGTGCGCCGGGACAAGCGAGCCGACCGGGTGGTGCGCGATCACCGGCTGCGAGCTCTGGACGAGGTCGATTCCGAGCGCGTCGGTCCCGGCCAGCACGGCCAGGTGGCTCGTCTCGCCGCTCTGGGCGGCCAGCCGCTCGAGGACAGGACGGGCCGCTTCTCGGAGCCGGGCCTGCTCCAGCTGCGAGCGGCGCGCGAGGTGGGCCAGGGCGGGCCCGGTCCGGTATCGTCGCTGTGCCGGGACCCGCGCCGCGAAGCCCTGGACGGTCAGTGCCGCGAGGATGCGGTGCGTCGTGCTCGCCGGCAGCCGAAGGCGCGCGGCGAGCTCGGTTACCGCCACCGGACGATCTGCATCGCTCAGCGCCTCGAGGACCCGGAGAGCGTTCGCTACCGATCGGAGCCCTGTCGGTTCGGGGCGGTGGGCGATCTCGGCGGGCGGCTCTTCCTCTCGCACCACGGAATTGTAGTTGACCGGACAAGCCGCTCGCCGCTACGGTGAGAGGTAGACCCTTGGCGTTCGAATTCCGCGTGGCGGAATCGGCGTCTCTTGTCGCTGCAGAGCGGCCGACCGGTCCAGTCGTCGGGAGCGCCGCACGACGAGGGACGGGGGGAGCGGGGCGGCACGTATACAATTTCCGCGGCGACCGACGGCAAGGCTCCAGCGAGGTGGACCGAGGAGATGAACGACCAGACGGCGGGAACGGGCGAGGCTGAGTGCCAGGAGAAGCTGGCCACCATCCAGGAGCGCCAGGCGGAGATCGATAAGCTCTGGCTCCAGATGAGCGGCGGCGACACCTCGGGCGCGCAGCGGTACCGCGAGCTGCGCAGGACGCTGGATGAGCTGCGGGCCGAGTACCGCCGGACGTGCGGGGAGCTGACCGACTCGTCCACCCTGCCGCGCTCCGTCCTCGCGGACTGGCATTGACCGGCGCCCACGGGGCCTCGAACGGGCGCAGACAGGAGGGCCCATGATTCTCGACCAGAAGGTGACTGTGCCCGCTCCGCCCGACCGGGTATGGGAATTCGTGATGGACGTGCCGGCCGTCGCCGGTTGCGTTCCCGGCGTCGAGTCGGTCGAGCAGATGACTGACGACGAGTACGTCGGCGCTTTGCGCGTCCGGGTGGGGCCGATCAATGTTCGGCTCGAGGGGAAGGTGACCGTCACGGAGCGAAACGCGGACGAGCGGCGTGCCCAGATGCGGGTCGAGGCGGTCGACCGGCGCATCAGGGGCGCGGTGAACGCGAGGTCGACGATGCAGCTCGAGCCGCTCGACGACGGCACCACCGAGCTGTCCGTGCATACGGATGCGGCCGTGCTGGGCAAGCTCGGCGAGTTCGGGCAGGCGATCATGCGCCGCAAGGCGGACCAGATCATGAAGGAGTTCGCCACCAACATGTCGCGCCAGATCGAGTCCGGGGGCGAAGCGTGATCGACCTGAACGGCATCCGGCTTCGGAACCGGGTCGTCACGTCGGCGAGCCTGCTCGGGTACGGGGCCGCGAAGCGGCGGCTCATCCTGTACGGGCTGAGCCCGTTCGCCCAGTGGGTCCCCCTGGAGCGCTTTGGCGCGGTCACCACGCGGACCCTGACCCGCGAGCCGCGCGAAGGGCACTTCAGCCTGCGCGAGGACTGGGGCCTCCGGGAGTTCCCGGCCATGCTGCGCCTCTATGCCGGAGCGCTGCACCGGGTCGACGCTGGCTGGGTCAACGCCTTCGGCTGGTCGAACATCGGCATCCGGCGCTACTTCGACGAGTACCACCCGCGCACCGCCCACCTCAACCGGATCGTCTCGCTGGGTGGATTCTCCGCCGAGGAGTTCAGCGACCTGGTGGAGATCGTGAACGAGCGGGCAGCGCCGGGTGAGATCGCCGCGGTCGAGTTCAACGTCTCGTGCCACAACGTCAACTTCCCCTTCGAGGAGATCGTCGGGGAGGTGCTGGCGGAGGCAGTTCCGCGCAGCCGCCACCCGGTCATCCTCAAGCTCTCACCCGATGCCGACTATCTCCAGCAGGCTCGCCTTGCCGAGCGGCACGGGGTGGCGGCGCTCACCGCGATCAACGCCGTCCGTGCCCTGACCCTCGACCCGGAGACGGGGCAGCCGCACCTGCGCAACCGCTACGGGAGCCTCTCCGGACGCGCCATCAAGCCGATCGGCCTGCGGGTCGTGGCCGAGCTCCGCGACGAGGGGATCGGACTGCCGATCATCGCCACCGCCGGCATCCGCTCCTACGACGACTGCCGCGAGTATTTCTGGGCCGGAGCCGACGCCGTCAGCCTCGGCAGCGCCGTCTGGCTCGCGCCGATGTGGGGGTACCTCGCCGGCCCGCTTCGGGGACTCGCCATCCGGCGGCTGATCCGGCGCGTCGAGGCCCTCGAGCCGAACCTGCCCCGACCGGCGGCTCGAATCCCGGCCGAACACCCCGCCGAGCACGACGAGCCGGTCCTCTCCGCGCCAGGACCATGACCCGGCGGCTGGTCGTCGGGATCAGCGGCGCCAGCGGCGTCATTTACGGCATCCGCCTGCTCGAGCTGCTGCGCGACATCGAGGGCGTCGAGACCCACCTGGTGATGAGCGCCGCAGCGCGCCAGACGATCGCGTTGGAGACCGATTGGTCGCACCAGGACGTCGAGGCATTGGCCGCCTTCAGCTACCGGCCCGGCGACATCGCCGCGTCGCTCTCCAGCGGCTCGTTCCGCACGGCCGGGATGGTGGTGGTGCCGTGCTCGATGGGGACCCTGTCGGACATAGCCTGGTCGTCCAGCGACAACCTGCTGGCGCGGGCCGCGGATGTGACCCTGAAGGAGCACCGCCGGCTGGTGCTCGTGCCCCGCGAGACGCCGCTGCACCTCGGCCACCTGCGGCTGATGGTGCAGCTGGCCGAGATGGGGGCGATCATCTGCCCGCCGGTCCCCGCCTTCTATCAGCGCCCGAAGACGATCGAGCACATCATCGATCACACCCTGAGCCGTGTCCTCGACCTCCTCGAGATCGACCCCGGGCGCGAGCTGTCCACGCGGTGGGAGGGTGCCGAGCGGTCGACGGCAAGCGGCGGCAGCGACGGCCCGGACGTCGGCGACTGACTTCCCCTCCAGCTGTCCGCGGATGGGACCGATTCTGTTGACGGTCACTTCGCGGCGTCAGTAGAATGCGACTGTATACAGGGCTCGCGGGCGCCTCTGGTGCCAGGGCGACGCCCCCCGTCCACCCCGCCGCGTACGCCAGGGGGCCGCATGCCGAGATCACCGGAGTTCGTAGTCGCCGAGTCGGTCGAGCAGGCTGTTGGGGCCCTGGAGCGGTACGGTGACGAGGCCACCCTGATTGCCGGCGCCACGGCGGTGACGATCATGCTCCAGCAGGGCCTGATCGACCCCGCGGCGATCGTCAGCATCGGCCGGATCGAGGGCTTGCGCGGTGTCGAACAGGTCGACGGATGGCTGCGGATCGGCGCTCTCACCACCCACCGCGAGGTTGAGCTCGACCCGACCGTGCGCGGGTCGCTTCCCGTCCTGGCCACCACCTTCGGAGTGGTGGCCAACGTCCGCGTCCGGAATGCGGCCACCGTCGGCGGGGTCGTCGCCGAGGCGGACTACGCGTCCGATCCGCCCGCGTTGCTCTCCGCGCTCGACGCCGAGATCGACGTCGTCGGCCCGGACGGCGAGCGGAGCGTGGCGATCGGCGACTTCCTGCTCGGCTTCTACGAGACCGCGCTCGAGCCCGGCGAGATCGTGACCCACGTCCGGGTCCCGCTGCTCCCCCCGGGCAGCGGGGCGGTATACGAGAAGTTCACCACCCGCTCCTCCGAGGATCGGCCCTGTATCGGCGTGGCGGCCGTCGCGCGGCTCGAGGCGGACGGCGAAACCTGCGCCGATCTACGGGTGGCGGTGGGCGCGGCGGCGGAGACGCCGCAGCGCTTCGTGGAGGTCGAGCGCAACGCGAGGGGAGCCCCGATCGACGAGGAGTCGGCCCGGGCGATCGCCGACAGCTACGCGGAGCGGATCGAGCCCCTCTCCGACATGCGCGGCTCGGACTGGTACCGGCGCGAGATGATCCGCGTCTGGGTGCGCCGGGCGATCCTCGGCGCGCGAGAGGCGGGGGCATCGGGCAATGGGGCATGACGTGAGGGCAGAGCGCGCGCCGGCTCGGCGATCCAACGGCCGCTACTCGGGGATGATCGACGCACGCGAACGGGTGACCGGCAGGATGGGCTACACGATCGACCTGTCACTGCCGGGGATGCTCCATGCCAAGCTGCTGCGGAGCAGCGCCCCACACGCCCGGATTCGGAGCATCGACGTCAGCGGAGCCTGGCAGGTGCCGGGCGTGGTGGCGGTGCTCACCGGGCGGGACCTCGCCGAGCGCTCCGACCTCACCCCTTACTTCGGGCCGGTTTACCGCGACCAGCCGATCCTGGCCATCGACAAGGTGCGCTTCGTCGGCGATCCGGTCGCTGCCGTGGCCGCGGTCGACCTCGATGCCGCGCGGGAGGCCGTCGCTCGCATCGAGGTCGAGTACGAGGAGCTGCCGGCCGTCTTCGACATCGACGGCGCGCTGGCGGACGGCGCGCCGCTGGTACACGAAGAGCCGCCCCGGACAGGCCAGACCTTCGCCGACGTGATCGTCAAGCCGCAGGCGGGGACGAACATCTGCAACGCGTTCCGTCTGCGCAAAGGCGACATCGAGCAGGGGTTCGTCGAGGCTGACGAGATCTTCGAGGACACCTTCACCAGCCCACCGGTGCAACACGTGCCGCTCGAGACGCATGCCTGCATCGCGGACGTCGCGAACGGCCACGTCACCGTCTGGTCGTCGACCCAGATCCCGTTCATCATCCGCTCGCAGCTGGCGGAGATCTTTCGCGTCCCCCAGAGCCGGGTGCGGGTGATCATCCCCACCCTTGGAGGCGGGTACGGCGCGAAGTGCTACCCGAAGGTCGAGCCGGTCACCGCCGCGCTTGCCCTGGTGGCGCGGCGCCCGGTCAAGCTCCACCTGACCCGCGAGGAGGAGTTCGTCACCATCACCAAGCACGGCGTGCGGATCCAGCTGAGGACCGGGCTGCGCCGTGACGGGACCATTGTCGCTCGCCAGAGCCTCTGCCACTTCAACACCGGTGCCTACGCCGACATCGGTCCGCGCCTCATCAAGAACGGCGGCTACGGGACCGGCGGGCCGCATCGGATCCCCCACGTCGCCGTGGACTCCTACGCGGTGTACACCAATCTGCCGCCGGCCGGCGCCTTCCGGGGATACGGGATCAACCAGGCCGCCTGGGCCTACGAGACGCAGATGGACATGATCGCCGAGCGCATGAGGATCGACCCGCTCGAGCTGCGGATG
>CAYXZN010000086.1:0-8610 GCA_964469325.1 uncultured Steroidobacteraceae bacterium | reverse complement strand
GCAGACGGTTGAGTTCACCACCAACGCCGATGCCTACGACCTGCTGCACCGGGACCTGGTGAACGTCGGGGCGTGGTTCCAGCGCCGCGGGCTGGCTGTGGACGTCGAGGGCACCTTCGCCGAGCTGCTGGCCGTCGCCGGGTAAGCGCGCAGTAAGCCGCAGCGGGCGCCGCTCGGCGCTGGCGGTAGAGTGGGCCGGTGACGGATCCTGCCCGGGCGGTCGAGCGCACGTACCTGGTCCTGACCCTGCTCACCACCCTGGCGCGACGGGAGAACGCGCCGTCCGACCCGATCCTGGCCGACACCGACATCGCGGTCGAACCCGGCGGCGCTGCTTAGCGAGCGCGACAGACGCCGAGCGCGCCGTCGGCGTTGTCGACTGAAGCGGCAGCCTCCATCATGCGCGTGTGGGAACCGAGAGGCCGCACCGGTGATCTGCGCCAGATGCGGAACAGAGAACGAGGCCGGACGCAAGTTCTGCAAGGAGTGCGCCTCGCCCCTGGCCGTCGCCTGCCCCAGCTGCGGGACGGCGAACGCGCCTGACGCGAAGTTCTGCGGGGAGTGTGCCTCGCCACTGCAGGCTGGCGCCGCGGGAGCCGGGGCAGGCGTCAGCGGGGCGGCGGGCGCACAGCCTGTCCCGGTCGCCGAGCGCCGGCTGGTCACCGTCCTGTTCGCGGACCTGGTCGGCTTCACCCCCTTCTCCGAGGAGCGCGACCCCGAGGAGGTGCGTGAGACGCTCAGCCGCTGGTTCGACCTGGGCAGCGACGTCGTGGCGCGGTATGGCGGGACGGTCGAGAAGTTCATCGGCGACGCGTTGATGGCGGTGTGGGGCGCGCCGACCGCCCACGAAGACGACGCGGAGCGGGCGGTGCGGGCGGGCCTGGAGCTGGTCGATGCCGTGCGCGGCCTGGGCGAGGGGCTGCAGGCGCGGGCTGGGCTCCTGACCGGTGAGGCGGCGGTCACCATCGGCGCCACGAACCAGGGAATGGTCGCCGGCGACCTGGTGAACACCGCCTCGCGGCTGCAGTCGGTGGCGCCCGCGGGGGCGGTGCTGGTCGGCGAGGCGACCCAGCGCGCGGCATCGGGCGGCATCGCGTTCGAGCCAGCCGGGGAGCAGACGCTGAAGGGCAAGGCGGCCCCGGTCCCGGCCTGGCGGGCGCTGCGGGTGGTGGCCGAGCGCGGCGGCCGCAACCGGGCCGAGACGCTCGAGCCGCCGTTCGTGGGCCGCGACGACGAGCTGCGCCTGGCGAAGGACCTGTTCCACGCCACGGGGCGCGAGCGGCGGATCCGGCTGGTGTCGGTGATGGGACCGGCCGGGATCGGCAAGAGCCGGCTGGCGCGCGAGTTCCTCAAGTACATCGACGGGCTGATCGAGGACGTCTACTACCACGCCGGCCGCTCCCCCGCCTACGGCGAGGGGATCACCTTCTGGGCGCTGGGCGAGATGGTGCGCGCCCGCTGCGGCCTGCTTGAGACCGATGACGAGGCGACCACCCGGGCCAAGGTGGCCGAGACGGTGGCGCGCTGGGTCCCCGACCCCGCCGAGCGGGAGTGGATCGAGCCGGCGCTGCTCACCCTGCTGGGCATTGAGTCGGAGTCGGCGTCGGAGCAGCTCTTCGCGGCCTGGCGCACCTTCTTCGAGCGCATCGCGGCGCACGGCACGGTGGCGCTCGTGTTCGAGGACTTCCACTTCGCCGATACCGGCCTGCTCGACTTCGTCGATCACCTGCTCGAGTGGAGCAAGGGGGTGCCGCTGTTCGTCATCACCCTCGCCCGCCCCGAGCTGCTCGACAAGCGCCCCGACTGGGGCGCCGGCAAGCGGAGCTTCGTGTCGCTCCCGCTCGAGCCGCTGCCCGAGCCGGCCATGCGCGAGCTGCTCACCGGCCTCGTGCCCGGGCTGCCCGAGGCCGCGGTGCAGGCGATCGTCGCCCGCGCCGACGGGATCCCGCTGTACGCGGTCGAGACGGTGTGCATGCTCGTCGCCGACGGCCGCCTGGCCGCGGAGGGCGATGCCTTCGTGCCGGTCGGCGACCTCAGCGAGTTGGCGGTGCCGGACAGCCTGGTGGCGCTCATCGGCGCCCGCCTCGACGCGCTCGACCCGACCGATCGCAGCCTGCTCCAGGACGCCGCGGTGCTCGGCCAGTCGTTCGCCCCGGCCGCGCTCGCCGCGGTTTCTGGCGTCGACGAGGCTGCGATCGAGCCTCGCCTGCTGGCCCTGGTCAAGCGCGAGCTGCTCAGCCGCGAGGTCGATCCCCGCTCCCCCGAGCACGGCCAGTTCGCCTTCGTCCAGGCGCTCATCCGCGAGGTCGCCTACAACACGCTCGCCAAACGCGACCGCAAAGCCCGCCACGTCGCCAGCGCCCGCTACTTCGAGTCGCTCGGCACCGATGAGCTGGCCGGCGCCCTGGCCAGCCACTACCTGGCCGCCCACGCGAACGCCGCAGACGGCGCCGAAGCCGATGCGCTCGCCGCCCAGGCCCGGATCGCCCTGAAGGGAGCCGCCGAGCGGGCGGCGAACCTGGGCGCCTTCGACCAGGCGGTCACCTTCCTCGAGCAGGCCCTGTCGGTGACCTCTGACCCGGCCGAGGAGGCCGAGCTGTTGGAACGTGCCGGGGCGGCGGCCGGCACCGCGGCCCGCTACGACGAGGCCGAGCGGCTGCTTCGCCGGGCGGTGGAGCTTCGCCGGCGGACCGGGGATCGGGTCGGCGCCGCACGGGCCACAGGCCTGCTCGGCGATGCGCTGCTCGACGGGTACCGAAACGAGGCCGCGCTCGAGCTGCTTAAGGCGGCGTCGGCCGAGTTCGCGGACCTGTCGCCCGACCCGGTGGTGGCTGGCCTCGACGCGACCCTGGCGCGGGCGCTGCTCTACTCGCAGGATCAACAGCTGGCGGTCGAGACCGCGGAGCGCGTCCTGGAGACGGCCGAGCCGCGGGACCTGATCCCAGTCGCCACGAGAGCGATGATCGCGAAGGGAGCCGCGCTCGGGAACCTGGGCCGGAAGCGCGAGGCGATCGCGCTGCTCCGTGCCGCCGAGGAGCTGGCGCGCGAGAACGGCCTCCACCAGGCCCTCCTCGGGGCGCTCATCGTCGGCGGCTTTCACAAGGGCGACCTCGACGTCATGGCCGCCCTCGACAGCTACCGCGAGGGGCTCACCCTGGCCCGGCGGCTCGGGCATCGGAACCGCATGCTCGTCTTCATCAACAACATCGGCTACAGCGGCTTCCTGACCGGCGACTGGCACGAGGCGCTGGCGGAGCTGGAGTCGGCGCTCGCGGAGGAGCTCGACCCGAAGGACTGGGTCTCCATCCTGAGCAACGCGCTCATCATCCGCGCTTCGCGGGGAGAGCCGGTCGCGGAGGGCATCGACGCGATCGAGCGGCTCGGCGAGTCCATCGGCGGCGAGGACTGGCGGATCGCGCACTCCGACGTCGTGGGGGCCAGCGCCCTGGCGGAGGGCCGGCTCGAGGAGGCGCGGCGCGCCTGGCAGCAGATCGCCGAGGCGGAGCCGGGCCAGCGGCCGGAGTACCTGTATCGCAGCGCCCGGCCGGCCCTCTGGCTGAGGGACGGCTCTGCCGTCCGCGCCAACCTCGAGGCGCTGCGCGCCACCGGCGTCCATGGCCGGGTCGCGGATACGCGACGCACCACCCTCGAGGCCGGGTTGGCGGCCCTCGAGGGGCGGACGTCGGACGCGCTCGCCCTCTACCGGAGCGCGCTCGCCTCCTGGCGCGAGCTGCGCATCCGCTGGGACGAGGCGCTGACCGGGATCGATGCGGCGCTGCTCCTCGATCCCGCCGACCCGGAGGTCCGCCGCGTCGCCGAGGCGACCCGCCAGATCCTCGCCGCGCTGGGCGCCAGGCCGTTCGTCGCCCTGCTGGACGCGGCGTTGGCCGGGGGCGAGACGGAGGCGGAGCCCGCCACGGGGGCCTGGGCCGAGATCGCGCAGCCACGGATCGCCGAGGGAATCAGCGGGGGAGTCGTTCGAAGTTCGAGTCCGGATACCTAGATGACGGGAGCTGCACCGGCCACGGCGGCCGGACCGGACCGAGCGACCCTGCTGGCGTTCATCGGCGTCGTGCTGTTCGGCGGCCTGAACGCGATCGCGGTCAAGACGAGCGTCGGTGAGCTGGACCCCTTCTGGAGCGCCGGGCTGCGCTTCGTTGGGGCCGGCGTGCTGCTGGTGGGAATCGTGGCGCTGACTCGGCGCTCCTTCCCGCGCGGCCGCAGCCTGAGTGGGGCGGTGGTGTACGGCGTGGTCGGGTTCGCGGCCAGCTTTGGCTTCATGTACCCCGCGCTGCGCGAGGTGCCGGCCGGCACGGCGATCGTGTTCCTGGCCATGGTGCCGCTGCTCACGTTTGGCCTCGCGATCCTCCATGGCCAGGAGCGGTTCCACGTGCAGGGGCTGCTGGGCGCGCTGATCGCGCTGGGCGGGGTGGCGATCGTGGTCGCCGACCAGCTCACCGCCGCGGTGCCGATCGTCTCGATGCTCTTCATGTTCGCCGGCACCCTCTTCATCGCCGAGAGCGGGATCATCCTCAAGTGGGTCCCGCGCGCCGACCCGTTCGCCACCAACGCGGTCGCGATGCTCGCCGGCGCCGCGGTCCTGCTGGCGCTCTCTGGGGTCACGGGCGAATCGTGGGCCGCTCCGACCCAGCAGTCGACGCTCGTGGCGGTGGGCTACCTGGTCCTCCTCGGCTCGATCGTGATGTTCGGCCTGTACCTGTTCGCGCTGCGCCGATGGACCGCCTCGGCGATGTCCTACGTCACCCTGCTGATGCCGCTGGTCACCGTGCCGCTGGCGGCGCTGCTGATCGCCGAGCGGGTGTCGGCGCTGTTCGTGGCGGGTGCGGTGGTGGCGGTCGTGGGCGTGTACGTCGGGGCGTTCCTGCGCATCCGGCCGCGACGGACATCGGCCACCAGCCTCCCCGAATGCCTGCCGATCGACGCCTGTGCGGAAGCGGAATCGGAGCAGAGGAAGTCTGCGGCCGAGGCCGCCTGAATCGGCGTACGCTCTGCGCCGTGGCCGGGATGGTCGGGCGGGAGCAGGAGCTGAAGGCGCTGACCGCGCTGAGCGCCAGATCCTCCGGCGCGGTCGCCGCGCTCGTGACCGGCGTGTCCGGCAGCGGCAAGAGCCGCCTCCTGGCGGAGGTCCGGAGCCTCACCCGCGGGCGGATCAGCTTCTCGGTGGCGGGATTCGAGGCGGAGCAGCAGGTCCCCCTGGCGGCTGCAGCCGAGCTCCTGCGCGGCCTGACAGCGGTCCCGCGGCACGGTCCCGCGCTGGAGGCCCTCGTCTTTTCAGCCCGCCGCGGTGGCAAGGACGACCGAAGGCGACCGGCCGGCGCGCTCGACCCGCTGCGCATCTTCGAGGCCGCCCACCGCGCGCTACAGGACGTGGGTCCAGCCATGCTCCTGGTGGACGACCTTCAGTGGGTCGACGAGCTGTCGTGGTCGCTCTGCCACTACCTGATCCGGTCCAGCCTGGAGTCGGAGCGGCAGCTGGTGGTCCTGGTGGCGACGCGTCCGGAAGGAGGCGGCGAGGAGCTGGTCGACGCGCTACCGGTTGAGCACGTGCAGCGGATGCAGCTGGCGCCGCTGGACGAGAGCGCCGGCACGGCGCTCGCCCTCGCGCTCGATCCCCGGCTCGACCCCGACGCCGCCCGGCAGGTGTGGCAGCAGGCCCGCGGCCTCCCCTTCTGGATCGACGCCCTCGCCCGCCACGGCCTCGGTGCAGGCGCCCCGCAGCAGGTGCTGACCCGGCTGCTTCGAGGGGCGGAACCGGATGCGCCGGCGCTGCTCGGCTGCCTGGCGCTCGCCGAAACCCCGATCTCCGCGGTCGCCGCGGGCGAGCTCCTGGACCTGCCGCCGGAACGAGTTCGGCTCGCGCTCGATCTGCTGGTCCACCGAGGGCTGGTGATCATGGAGCAGGGCAGCGCTCGGGTCACTCACGACCTGATTCGGACCACTGCCGTCGCCCAGCTTCCGGAGGACGTTCGGAGCCGGCTGCACCTCCGCCTCGCCGCGCATTTCGAGCGACAGGCGGGCCAGGACCTCCAGCTCCTGCGTCGCGCGCTTGCCCACCGTCAGGGCGCCGGCCTGCCCGTCCTGCCGCTCATTGGCAGAGTGGCACGCGCTCCCCGGCGCCGACTGCTGGGCATCGCCGGCGCCCACGAGCTGGCGTCCCTCGCGGATGAGGCGGAGCTGGTGGAGGCCGATGAGCCGGGCGCAGATCCGACCGCCGTCCAGGCCGGCCTGGCCGCGCTCTTCCACGACCTCGGCGCGCACGAGCAGGCCCTGAACCGGTGGTCCTCAGCCGCCGAGCGCGGGACGGATGACACGGCCCGCGCATCGGCCTGGCTGTGGGCGTCGCGAGCCGCCTACGAGCTGGGGCGCAGCGAGGAATCGCGAGAGCTACTGGCACGCAGCCGGGAACGGACGAGGGGCGATTCGGTGCTGGGTCTGGAGCAGAAGACCCACGAGGCGGCGATCCGACTCTGGCTCGAGCGAGAGACCTCCGCCGGGCGACGGCTGGCGAACGAGGCGGTGCGGACCGCCCGTCGACTGGGGCGCTCGGCCGGCGGGGCCGACGGCAAGCATCGGCTCAGGCGAGCGTGGCTGGATGCCCTGCGCATCGGCTACGAGGCGGCGATGCAGCACGGTGATCCGCGGGCGCTGCTCCGCACAGCAGAGGAGTGGGAGACCGCCGCGAGGCGGGCCGGAGTCGAGGATCGGCTGACCGCCGGGCTCGCGGTCGGGGTGGCGCTGCGCCAGAACGGGCGCGTGCGCGAGGCCATCGGCCGGTTCCGCCGGGTTTGGGCCGATGCGAGGCGAGCTGTTCTGCCGCGGCTGACGCTGGATGCCGGGTTCTGGCTGGCGCGATCGCTGATGCTCACCGCCCAGCTCGAGGCCGCCGAGGAGATCGCGGTCGAGGCGGGAGAGCTGGCCGGCCGGGTCGGCGACGTGCCTCGGGCCCGCCACCTCGTCTCCCGTGTGCTCGCGAACGTGTGGCTGGAGCGCGGACGGCGTGCCGAGGCATCGGCGATTCTGGAGCGCGAAACGACGAGCCAGGCGAACGAGCACCAGCGCATCGTGCTGCATGCGGATCGCGCGCTGTGGGCCGCCCGGCTGCACGGTTCGTCGGCGGCGGGCAGCGTCCGGGAGCAGCTCCGCGCCGCGCAGTCGTGCGCGGAGGGCGTCGGGTGCCCGCGCTGTGAGGCGGAGCTGCTCATCCTGGGTGCGGAAGCCCTGGCCCGCATCGGCGATCACGATGCCGCCGGAGCGAGCATCCGCCTGCGGGAGGAGGCCGCGGCCCGCTTCGACCAGCTCGACCGGCTCATGCTGCGCCACGCCGCCGCGCTCGCGTCGTCCGAGAGCGGGGCTCGCACGCTCGCTCTGCGTGAAGCGCTGGCGAGCGCAGAGGCGAGCCCCTATCGGCTGTCGGCCCTCTGGATCCGGCTCGATCTGGGCCGGGAGCTGGCGGAGAGCGACCCTGCGGCAGCTGCGGCGGAACTGGGAGCGGCCGCGGCGGGGGCGCGCACTGCGGGTGCGGAGACGGTTCGAGACCTCGCGGAGCAGTCGCTTCGCGCCCTGGGCGTGCGGACCTGGCATCGGGGGGCGGCCGGCGCTCCGCTCACCCGGCGCGAAACGGAGGTGGCGAAGCTGGTCGCGTCCGGAGTAACGAACCGCGAGGTCGCTTCGGCGCTGTTCATCTCCCTGAAGACCGTGGAGCGGCACCTCGTCAACCTGTTCGGGAAGCTGGAGGTCCGCAACCGGACGGAGCTCGCCGCCCGCTTGGCGGGCGCCGCGGAACGTACAGGGAATCCCCGATGATCGGAGCGGTCCCCCGCCGATAGCGTCGTCAGCGAATCCCCACGAGGTCCAGAGGGTGACGATGCCGGTCCTGCTGGTGCTCCTGTCTTCTCGGGCGGAGGCTCGCCTCAGCTCGGATGCGCTGTCGACGCTGCGCCGGCTCGGCGTCACGCACGTAGCTCTGCTCCGTGACGACCAGACAGTGGGGGTGGTCGTGGAGGGCTGGGCGTTCGATCCGGTCCGTTCGGCGAAGGCGGTCATTGCCGCCCTTTCCGGCGAGTCGGCGCGCGCACGGACGCTCACCCCCCTGATGGAGATGACGCTGTCGAGAGGAGATGAGTGATGTACAGGCTGATGAAGCTGATGGTCGGGCCGATGCTTGCCCTGCTGGTGCTCGGCTCGCCGGTCGCAGCGGCACAGGAGCCGATCGTCCTGGAGTTCAAGAAGCAGTTCGTTTCGACCGACTACTACGCCGGCACGCTGGACGGCGGAGGGACGATCGAGATGTGGCTCTTCGACAAGGACGTGATCGGCAACACACAGCACTTCAGCGCGACGGTCGCGGTCAATGCGCCGGACGGGTCGCTCACCGCAACGGTGAGCGGCAAGATCAACTTCAGCACCGGTAAGGTCGCGCTGAACGGCACCGTCAGCAGCGGTTGGCTGGCCGGGGCGCGGGTCCACGAGGAGAGCCGGCTGCTCGACCCGAGTATCAGCTACTTCGAGGGAACGATCCGTATCATGCCGGCCAGCTCCTAGGGTTGGCGGGTTTTGGGTCGGGACGCGACCGCGGCGTCCCGGCCCCCC
>CAYXZN010000085.1:0-8624 GCA_964469325.1 uncultured Steroidobacteraceae bacterium | reverse complement strand
CGACCGGACCGTCGATCGACCTCACCGCCTCGCTGAACGCCGCCAGCGGCCGGATCGACCTGTCTGACGCGACGTTGTCCGCGCTGGTGATCGACGCCAACGCCGGCGACCTGGACATCGACCTCACCGGAGTGGAGACCTCGGACGCCAGCTTCGGGTTCAACGCGGTGAACATCGAGCTGGTGGCCGGCGCGGGCACGGAGCTCACCGGCGAGCTGGAGGCGAACGCCGGCAACCTCGACCTCTGCCTGGCCGACGGCCTGGAGATCGAGCTGACCGTGGACGGCGTCTTCGTCAACCACGACTTCGCCGATGCCGGGCTGGAGCGCGACGACGACACCTGGCGGTCGCCGGGAGCCGGAGACGGGTTCCTGCGCCTCGCCCTCGACGGCAACGCGAGCAACTTCTCGCTCAGCGTGGAGGAGACCTGCGAATGAACGGACGCCTGTACCGGTCGCGAGCCGACCGCATGATCGCCGGCGTGGCCGGCGGCATCGCCCACTCCCTTCGCCTCGACCCGTCCATCGTGCGGATCGTGTGGGCGATCCTGATCCCGCTCACCGGCGGCTTCATGCTGCTGGTCTACATCATCATGGCCATCGTGGTGCCCGAGACGCCCAAGGGTGCCGCACCCGGACCACCCCCACCCGGAGCCGATGCGGACGTCGACGCGCCGGAGGGCGTGGCACCCGAGGCGACGGTGGGCGCCGAGCCGGCCGCCGCGCCCACCACCCGCGGCAATCCCGGGGTGATCCTGGGCATCCTGCTCATCTTCATCGGCGTCTGGTTCCTGATCGACCAGTACCTGGACTTCGACTGGGGGCGCTTCTGGCCGCTGGCCGTCATCGGCCTGGGAGTGGTGTTGCTGCTGATGGCGCTCCGGCGGGAGTAGCGGCGCAGACGACGCCCGGCAGAATATTCCTCGGAGTACTCACAGCCGACGCGAGGGGCCGTACGCGCCCGATGGCATTCCCAGCAGTACTCAAAGTCGACGTGAGCGGGCCTTCCCGCGGCCTGTGAGCACTGCCAGGAATAATCCCGGCGGCGGGCCGGGGAGGGGTCAGCCGGGGTCGTACTCGGGGCGGGCGGGCGAGGGGCCCATCGGCTCATCGGGGTCACCGGGCAGCCGCAGCCGGAAGCGGAGGCTGACGGCCACCGCCGCGATGGCGGCCACCACCCCGGCGATCAGCTGCCCGGCGCTGGCGGCAAGCAGGTCGCCGCGGTCACCCGTCGGCGGGTCGGGGAACTGGAAGGCGTAGTTCCACGGCGGCAGTCCTCGGGCGGCGGTGATGTACCAGTCGGGCATCGCGATCGCGGCTCCCAGCGGGAAGATCAGGATGCCGGACACCACGGCCAGCACCAGGAAGGCGATCGCGAACGGGCGCCAGGTCCAGGTCCGGAGCGCCTCGTCGACCACGTACGCCACCGCCACCAGCGCGAACGGCAGCGCGGTCAGGTAGTGGTACTGGAAGCTGGCGCGCTCGATCCGCGTCCACGGCAGCCACTGGAGGGCGAAGGCGACCACCAGCAGCAGCAGGGCCAGCGACCGGCGGCGCCAGGCCATCACCCCCGCGAAGGCGACCGCGGGGACACCGGCCCAGAAGAAGAGCGGGTTGCCGCCGTTGAAGATCATGGCCTGCAGGCCGCCGTCGTAGACCGGGCTGCTGTAGAACCAGACCGTCTTGAGGTCGAGCGGCCAGCTCCACCACGGCGACGAGGCGGGGTGGCCGGACTGGAGCCCGAAGTGGTAGCCGAACATCTGCGCGTGCAGCTCGTCCAGCGTCCACCCGTACCCGGGCCCTGAATCGGCGCCGGCGAAGGAGTGGCCGAGGGCCAGGTAGGGCAGGTAGGTGAGCCCGTACACGACCAGCGGCACGATCACCAGCGAGGCCCCCACCCAGGGCCAGGCGAAGCCCGCCAGCTCGCCGGGCTGGTACCAGCGCCGGTCGCTGTCGGGGTCTCTCAGTGAGACCACGGCGCGCCAGGCAAGGAGGACCGCCGCCACCCCGACCATCAGCAGCGCCGGCCATCCGGCCTGGGCCCCCTGGGCCAGCAGCCCGAACAGGTACTCGACCGCGTTCCGCGGGCTCCGCCCCTCCACCTGCTGGGCTCCCAGGTACAGCGCTAGCCCCACCCCGCCCAGCACGACGCCGCTCCCCGCCAGCCCCATCAGGTCGTCGAGGCCGATCCGGACGCGCTCCCGCAGCACCACCAGCATCGCCACCCCGAGCGCCACCGCCAGCGCCAGGCCGAAGGGCCAGGGTGCGCCGATGGCCGCCGCGAAGAGCCCGAAGGCGAGGCCGGCCACGATCAGGATGCGCCCCAGGTCCGACCGCGCCAGCACCAGCACCAGCAGGGCGGCCAGCGCGTAGAAGCCGACCCACTTGCTGGCCGCCGCCAGGCCGATCAGGACCCCGGTGGCGGGCAGCGCCCACCAGGCGCTGCGCGCCCATCGGCCGCTCCAGACCTGCCAGAAGACCAGGTAGGCGGCGACGATGAAGGTGGCCACGAAGATGTCGTTCATGGCGATGCGGCTCATCACGTAGCTCATGGCGTCGAACGCCACGAACAGCCCGGCCAGCACCGCGATCCGGCGCCGCTGGAACATGGTCGCCGCCAGCAGGTAGACGAGCCCGGCCAGCAGCGCCCCGAAGATGACCCCTCCGAAACGCCAGGCGAAGGCGTTGCTGCCGGCGTCGATCGCGACCAGGCTCGCCCCGTCCGCCGAGGCGGTGGCGACCAGCAGCCGCTCGTGGTCGTCGGCGGGGTGGCGTTCGGTGGCGTCGACCGCCATGGCGATCGGGCTGCCCGGGAGCGGCGTGGCGTCGAAGGCTGAGAAGCCGATGGTCGTGTCGCGTCGCGCCTCGCCGTGCGGCTCGACGGCCCACAGCGCGGGCTCGCCGCTGTCCGCGTCGGTCCCGGCCACGTACACGATGTTGGCGACCGGCTGGTGGACGATCAGCCGGGGCTCGCCGGGCAGCGGCGCCGTACCGACCTCGCGGCCGCGGTGGTCGAAGACGACCAGCCCGCCGTCCAGCTCCGCATGCTCGTCGCTCGCCGGCAGCCCGCTGACCGGCACCCACAGCTGCCGGTCCTCGCCGCGGCCGACGGCCAGGATCGGGCCGACCGGCACGTCGGGGAGCGGCCGCTCCGATCCGGTGGGGGCCGAGACGGGCTGCAGGCTGGTCGCATCGAGCAGCCGGACGGCGATGGCCTGCGGGTCGGTGATGACCACCTGGCCGGGGGCCTCCTCGGTCTCGTCCGTGGCGGCGACGCCCGGCAGGTAGGCGATGCCGCCGGCGAGCACGTCGGCCGCGGCCAGCGGAGCGCCGGTCACCCGCTCGGCGGTGGCGACGCCGTCCGGGCCGCGGAACAGCAGCAGCGGCTCGTCCTCGGGCGCCACGATCTCGTGCACCGCCTCGAGCCCGGTCGCGATGCCCACCTGCGTCGCCGGGGGGCCGCGCGGGTCCGGCTGCGCGCGCCACGAGGCGAGCTCGTGGGTCGTCACCGTCCCGCTGCTCAGCAGGCCCACCAGCAGCCGGTCGTTGTCCGGGTCGAACAGAAGGGCGCCCACCGGTCCGTCGGCGCTCCAGGTGGCGAGCTCCTCGCCGGTCAGCGCGTCGCGCGCGTCGACGGTCGAGCCGTTGGCGGCAAACACGATCGAGCGGTCCTGGCCGATGCTGCTGCGCTGCGGCGCCACCGCCAGCGCCGGAGCCGGCCCGCTCATCGGCATCGCGTCGACCACCCGGTTCGGGTCGGCCACCACGATGCCGGCCGCGATCAGGTACTTGGCCAGCATGGGATGCGTCCACTCGTACACGTCCCGGCTCCAGCCGTTCCGCCAGTTGGCCAGCCACTCGGTGGCGCTGCGCGCGTGGTAGACCTCGTCGAAGTGCATGTGGCGCGGCACGTCCAGCCGCCAGACCCGGAAGAGGATCGCCGCCAGCACCAGCGCCGACACGATCAGCAGGTCGAGGCGGTCCAGCCGCCGTGGAGGCTCCCGGTGGTAGGGGTCGCCCGGGTCGCGGCGCAGCCAGGCGAACGAGGCCCAGCCCAGGCGCAGCCCTCTGCGTTCGTCGGCGGCCGGCCCGCTGCCGGCGTCGCCTTCCACCCCGGTCGCGGCGGTCGCCCGCTCGGGTCGTGCGTGTGCGCGGGTCGACGACCAGGCGAGCAGGGGTGACCGACCGAGCCGAACCGCCTCCACCAGCAGCCAGGCCATCACCGCCACCGACACGAACGAGACGACCGCGATCCCGCCGATCTCGAGCAGCCCGGTCCCGCCGGGCGGCGAGAGCAGCGTCTGCGCCAGCAGCGGGTCGCGGCGCATGGGATCCCCGCCCATGCCGGGGTTGATGATGCGCCCGGTGTACGACCAGTCGATGGTGTAGACGTGGTAGATGTTCAGGAAGAACGAGGCTGAGAGGGCCACGTAGGCGGCCGCCCAGCGCCAGCCCAGGGGCGCCAGCAGCGCGCCGATGGCAAGGGCCGGGAAGAGGTAGCGCTCGTGGACCCGGGTGGGAAGGACGAAGAAGGCGACCGCCAGCACCAGCGCCGCCAGCAGGATCCCGCGCGGGTGGTCCCGCCGCCAGGCCAGCCACAGCGCGACGCCAGCCACCGCCAGGAAGAGGCCGGCGCCGATCACCTGCCAGGTCACCGCGAAGCTGCCCAGGCTGCCCAGCACCTGCGTGTCGTCCCCCCACCACTGCCCGGTGGCGCCCACCAGCCGCCCCGGATCGATCCAGGTGCCGAGCAGCCGCCACAGGTTGAAGGCGTTGATGCTCAGCCCCTCGTAGGTGTTCGCCGCCTCGACGAACTTGCCGACCAGGCTGGTGGTCGGATCGGCCTCGGGCAGGATGCCCAGCAGGCCGCGCGGAGCACCCCCGGCCATCGGCGCGTAGAGGGTCATCCCGAAGGGCAGGATCAGCAGGGTCACCGCGCCAAGACCGACGGCCAGCGAGGTGAGCACGCGCAGCGGGTCGCGCCCGACGGGGAGCAGCGGATCCGCCGAGCGACCGGTGAGGTGGCGCTTCAGGCCGACCACGGCCACGAGCGGGATCAGGAAGCCGAACTGGAACTTCACGAGCAGCGCCAGTGCGGCGCCGAACGCCGCCGCCTCGGTCCAGCCGCGGGCGAGCGCGTACAGCGTCCCGAGCAGGACCAGGGTGCCGACGCTGTCGATCTGGCCCCACACGCTCGAGTCGAAGATGACCCCGGGGTTGAACAGGTACAGGGCGACGGCGGCGATCCCGACCCGCGCGTCCAGGAAGCGCCGGGCGAGCACGAACAGCATGGCGGCGACGCCGACGTCGGCCAGGATGGCGGGCACCTTCACCAGCCCGGCGGTGATGTCGATGCCGAGCAGGGCCTGGAAGCTGGCACCGATGCTGCCAAGCAGCCACAGGACGTAGAGGTAGCCGGGCGGGTAGTCGGCGAAGTAGCTCGCCTCGTAGAATCCGCCCGGCCCGACGTCCGCCAGCCGCATGGCCCAGGCGGTGAAGGCGTTGACGTCGGTCTGGAACCCGGTCTGCCAGAAGAGCCCGGCAATGACGGCGCGCACGGCGAGGCCGGCGAGGAGGAGCGCGATGAGGAGAGTGCCGAGATCGAGGGGGCGGTCGCCCTCGAATGGCCACGCGCCCCGACTCGCGGAGTCGCGGGTCATCGCTGGCGGCGCCTGGGTCACCGGCGCCGGCGGGTTTCGTGCGCCAAGGTGGCGGTGAGTATACATCCCTCCTCGGACGGGCCTGCCGCCGAGCCGGTTGCACCGGTGATGAGCCGCTGAAGCCGATGCGCCGAGCCACCCGTCGCCGGGCCGTTCACCCCCTGCTGCCCTACACCCCCGACCACGTGACGTGGGCGGCCGGGGTGGTGTCGGTGCTCGCCCTCGCGGTGTACGTGCGCACGCTGCTGCCGGGTGTCGGCTTCTGGGACACCGCCGAGGCGCAGACCGTCCCCTACACCGCGTCGATCTTCCACCCCACCGGCTTCCCGACCTACGCCATCGTCGGCTGGCTGTGGACGCGGCTGCCGCTGGGCGAGGTGGCATTCCGGATGAACCTGCTGTCGGCGGTCAGCGTGTCGCTGGCCGCCGGCCTGGTGGTGCTGATTGCCGGCCAGCTGATCGCCGAGCGCAGCCGCTGGCTGGTCGCGACCGCGGCCGGCATCGGCGGCCTGGCCTTCGCCTTCGCGTCCGAGCCGTGGGACAACGCGGTGCGGGCCGACGTGCACGCCCTGAACGTGCTGTTCGTGGCGCTGGTCCTGTGGCTCCTGCTGATGTGGCGCGCGGCCGTCTGGTCGGGGTCCCCGCGCTCGGGGCGGTGGCTGGCGGCGGCGGCGCTCGCCTTCGGGCTGGGACTGGGCGTCCACCCGCTGGTGGGGCTGATGGCGCCGGGCATCGCCCTGTGGCTGTTCGCGGTCGATCCAGGCCTCTGGCGGCGCTGGCGGCTGGTGGCGGTCTGCGTCGCCCTGCTGGCGGTCGGCCTGCTCACCTACCTGTACATCCCCATGCGCGCGTCGGCCAGCCCGCCGCCGCCGCTCAACTACGCAGAGCCGAGCACCTGGGAGCGCTTCCGCTACCTCGTCTTCGCCGAGCAGTTCAGCAGCCTATTCCGGGAGTTCCAGCAGCCGCTCGCCAGCTTCGCCGTCAAGTGGGCCAAGGCGGAGAGCGTGCTGGCGGCGCAGCTGGCCCCGCCCGGCTGGCTCGTGGTCGCGGCCGGCGCCGCCACCCTGGCGGTGCGCCACTGGCCGACGGCCGTGTTCCTGGGCCTGGTGGTGGCGATGAACGTCTTCTACTCGATGAACTTCCGCGACGGCGACATCGACCGCTACTACCTGCCGAGCGTGGTCGTGGCCGCCGCGCTGCTGTCGGTCGCGATCGCCGCCATCGCGGGAGTGGCGGGCCGCGCCGGCGCGGAGGCGAGCCGGCGGCTGGGCGATCTCCGGCTGCGGCGGCGGCTGGCCGCGGCCTGCGGCGGGCTGATCCTGCTCCTGGGCCTGCTGCTGCCCGCCGGCTCGCTGGTGACGTGGTACGAGGCGCGCGACCGGAGCGACGACCGCGAGGCCGAGCGCTGGGTGGCGAGCGTGCACCGCGCCCTGCCCCAGAACGCGGTGGTGATCAGCTGGTGGAGCTACAGCACGCCGCTGTGGTACCACCGCTGGGTGCTGGGGGAGCGCCCCGACGTGCTGATCGTCGACGAGCGTGACATGATCGACGACGGGTACGGCGGCTGGCGCGGGACGATCGAGCACTTCCTGAACCTGCGCCCCGTCTACGTCGTGCCGCCCACCTGGGCCCAGCGGACGCTGGCAGACTACGCCACGGAGCCGATCCAGACCTACCCCGGCTACCCGAACCTGCTGCGCATCGAGGAGCGAGCTTGAGCCAGACGCCGCACCGGCCGCGCCTGACCTTCTTCTTCCCCGCCTACAACGAGGAGGAGAACGTCGAGCTGACCGTCCGCCGCGCCCTCGACGACGTCGGTGCGCTGGTCGAGTCGCTGGAGGTGCTGATCGTCGACGACGGGTCGACCGACCGGACGCCCGAGCTCGCCGACCGGCTGGCCGCGGGAGATCCACGGGTGCGGGTCGTCCATCAGCCCAACCGCGGCTACGGGGGTGCGCTGCAGGCCGGCTTCGCCAACGCCCGCGGCGAGCTGATCGGCTTCTCCGATGGCGACCTCCAGTTCGACCTGGCCGAAATGCGCCTCCTGCTGGAGCGCCTCGATCAGCCGGGCGAGGCGGTCGACGCGGTCATCGGCTACCGGATCCAGCGCCGTGACCCGTTCCACCGCACCTTCATCGCCAGGACCTACAACGCCATCGTCTCGACCGCCTTTGGGCTGCGGGTCCGGGACATCGACTGCGCCATGAAGCTGTTCCGGCGCGGGGCGCTCGAGGGGCTGCCGCTGGCTGCCGAAGGACCCTTCCTGTCGGCCGAGCTGCTGATCAAGCTCCGCGCCCGGGGCGCGCGCATCGCCCAGGTCGGAGTGCACCACTACCCGCGCACGGCCGGGCAGAACACCGGGGCCAGCTTCCTGAAGATCCTGCGCACCGTCCGCGACCTCGCCCGGCTGCGCTGGGCGCTGTGGTTCGACCGGGAGCGGGTGCTGGGCGCGTCAGGCGCGTCGGGGGCGGAGGCCTAGCCCGCCGACCGCGACCTAGCTCTGGCGCTCGTCGCCGGGCCCCTCGCGGCCGCCGCCCTCGAGGTCGATGTCGAGCGAGTTCACGAAGTCGCGGAAGACCGCCAGGCGCTCCTCGTCGACCGAGTCCTCGTCCTGCTCCGGCTCCACGCCCGCCTCGTCGAGGACCCGCTCGTCGACGTAGATGGTGGACCCGGTGCGCACCGCCACCGCCAGCGCGTCCGACGGACGCGAATCGATCTCCGCCTCGTTCCCATCGGCCCCCTCGAGGTAGAGCCGGGCGTGGAAGGTGCCCTCGGTGACGTGGGTGACGACCACCCGGCTGACGGAGCTCTGGAGCGACCCGATCACCTGCACCAGCAGGTCGTGGGTCAGCGGCCGCTCGGCGGTGAGCCCCTGGAGCCGCATCGCGATCGCGTTGGCCTCCGCGGGGCCGATCCAGATCGGGAGGTACCGATCCCGCTCGGTCTCCTTGAGGATGACGACGTG
>CAYXZN010000084.1:0-8729 GCA_964469325.1 uncultured Steroidobacteraceae bacterium | reverse complement strand
ACGCTGCGCCGTCTGATCGCCAAGATCCCGACCATCGCCGCCTGGGCCTACAAGAAGAGCATCGGCCAGCCGTACGTCTACCCGCGCAACGACCTCGACTACGTCGCCAACTTCCTGCACATGATGTTCGCCGTTCCCGCCGAGCCGTACGAGGTGCCCGAGGTGGTGCAGCAGGCGATGCAGCAGCTGTTCATCATGCACGCCGACCACGAGCAGAACTGCTCCGCCTCCACGGTGCGGATGGTGGGCAGCAGCCACGCCAGCCTGTACTCGACCATCAGCGCCGGCATGGCCGCCCTGTGGGGCCCGCTTCACGGTGGCGCCAACGAGGCGGTGATCAGCACGCTGGAGCGGATCGCCGCCGACGGCGGCAACGTGCAGAAGTACGTCGACAAGGCCAAGGACCCCGACGACCGCTTCCGCCTCCCCGGCTTCGGGCACCCCGTCTACCGCAACTACGACCCGCGCGCGCGGCTGATCAAGGAGACCGCCGACCGCGTGATCGCCGCGCTCGGCGGCGACGACGAGCTGCTCCAGATCGCCGAGCGGCTGGAGGAGGTGGCGCTCAACGACGAGTACTTCGTGCAGCGGCGCCTCTACCCCAACGTCGACTTCTACTCGGGGATCATCTACCGCGCCATCGGCTTCCCGAAGACGATGTTCACCGCCCTGTTCGCGATCGGCCGCCTGCCCGGCTGGATCGCGCAGTGGAAGGAGATGATCACCGACCCGGAGGCGAAGATCGCCCGGCCACGCCAGGTGTACGTGGGGCCGACCGCCCGCGACTACGTCCTGATCGACCGGCGCTGAGACTCGCCGTGCCGTGACGCCCAAGCTCGACACTCGCTCCGACCTGCGCCTCGAGGCGGACGCCGACCTCTCCCCGGCCGAGGTGAACGAGGCGTACGCCTGGGTCGAGTGGCCACAGCGCGAGCCCGAGCGGCTGGCGGCGGTCAGCCGACGCTGCACGTGGTTCGCGGCGCGCGATCCGGACGGCCGGCTGGTCGGCGTGGCGCGGCTGCTCGACGACGGCGGCATCCACGCCTCGCTGTGGGACGTGATCGTGCGCCCCGATCGGCAGCGGCAGGGGATCGGCCGCGCCCTGGTCGAGGCCGCGCTGGACCGATGCGCCGACCGCTCCCTGGTGGCCCTGGTCAGCACACCGGCCGCGGTCCCCTTCTTCGCAGCCATGGGGTTCCTGCCGGAGTCCCACGGCCACGCCGCCATGTACCTCCGCCCGCATCGGCGCCAGGCGCACTAGGCCGATGCGTCTCACCGTCCTGGGGCGCAGCCCGGCGAAGCCGAACCCGGGCGAGGCCTGCGCGGGCTACCTGGTCGAGGGCGGCGGGTCGCGGGTGCTGGTGGACATCGGCCCTGGCATCGCGGCCAACCTGCTGCTCAGGGCCGAGCCGCAGGCGCTCGACGCGGTCGTCATCAGCCACCTGCACACCGACCACTTCCTGGACCTGGTCACCCTCCGCTACGCCTACCCGTGGCAGGAGATGGCGCCGGAGAAGCTGCGCGTCATCCTGCCCCCGGGATCAGGGGAGCAGATGGAGGCGATGGCCCGCGGAGCGGGATACGAGAGCTTCTGGCGCAAGAGCTTCACCCTCGAGGAGCACGACGGCAGCTCAGCCATCCACACCGGGGCGCTGACGTTGGAGCCACATGAGACGGTGCACTTCGTCCCGACCTGGGGATTCCGCATCACCGCCTCCGGCGACGGCGAGGATCCGGGCTCCGTGCTGGCCTACTCGGCCGACTCGGGACCCTGCGACGAGCTGCTGGCGATCGCCCGCGGGGCGGACCTGTTCCTGTGCGAGGCGACCCTGCGGACCCTCGACGAGGATGCGAAGCCGCCGGAGGAGCGCGGCCACCTCCTCCCCGGCGAGGCGGGGGACTACGCCACCCGAGCCGGGGCGCGACGCCTGATGCTCACCCACCTCCCGGTCGAGGACGACGGCGACTGGAGCCGCCGCGAGGCGCAGTCCACCTTCTCCGGCGAGGTGCTGGTCGCCCAGCCGATGCGGACCTACGAGGTCTGAAGCCGCGCTACGCCAGTCCGGCGGCGATCCCGTCCCCGGCCCGCGGCAGCGCCTCGATGCTCAGCTGGCCGTCACGGTACAGGAAGGCGTCGAGCCGCAGGGCGTTCGGATCCAGCGCCTCGAGCTCCTGGGCGAAGTAGGCGACGGTCTCCCGATCGACGTGTGCCGGAAACGACATCAGCACCGCTCGCATCGGCGCGACGAACACCTGGGGATCGCGCCCGAAGATCCGGCCGAGCTCGTCTGGAAGGAGGACCAGCGCCGACGCCCACGCGCCCTCCGGCTGGATGCCCCGGATCACGTAGCCATCTTCCGAGGGCACGCGCATCACGTCACGGGGGCCGAGAGCGGCCGCACGCGTGGAGAGGTTGGCCAACGCACGCTCCTGGACGGCGTCCGCGGTGACCCGCCACCGCACGAGCATCTGCTCCGTCACCCTCGCGTACGCATGCTCGAGGTCGATGCCGAACGCCACGGTCACGCCGAGCGGCAGCTCGCGGAGCACGGGGCGCTCGTCTTCGACGGGTGACGGCCGTACCCGCTGAAAGATCGGGATGACCCGTGCGGCGACCTCCGCCCACGGCGGATCGCCCGCCAAGAACTCGACGCCGCTTAGAATCTCGTCGAGCGAGGGGATCCAGATGGCGTCGCTGACCGGCGGTCCTGGGACGATCGTGATCGTCGTTCCCTGTCGAGGCTGCGGCCGTCGGCGGTCGCCGCGTCGCATCTTCCGATTCTTCATGCCACGAGAATCGCGGGCGTCGCTTACCACCCCATTACTCGCGGCTTATCGCCCTCGGGCGAGCGGCGCCCTTGCCTCGAGTCCGGCCCTACTCCCCGCGCAGCCGCGCCCGGGCGATCCAGCGGTCGGCGGCCCAGGTGGCGACTCCCCAGACCACGCTGAGCACGGCCAGGATGCCGGCCAGCAGGGCGGCCACCCACGCCAGCCCCGTCCCCAGCGGGGCGCCCATGGCGAACAGGGCGATCCCTCCAACCACCACCAGGATGAGCGCCATCACCCCGCCGATCTTGAGTGCCGTCAGCAGGAACCAGCCGAGCGAGTGGCCCTGCGCGCGCCCGGTCAGCCACAGCACCACCGGGCCCGAGGAGCCCAGGATGGCGACGTAGAAGGCGGCGTCGAAGCCGCCCTCTGCCAGCCGAACGTCAAAGACCAGGCGCACGAACAGCCAGGCGGCCAGCAGGCCTGATCCGGCGCCGACCCCCACCAGCCAGACCAGCAGCAGCGTGGCGGTGCCGGTCGACAGTCGCTCGACGAGATCCCCCTCCGGCGTCTCGACCATCTCGGTCGGGCCCTCGCGACGCTCCCCGCTCACCCGCCGCTCAGCCTCTCGAACGCGGCCTCCAGGTCCGCGACCAGGTCATCGGCGGCCTCGATGCCCACCGACAGGCGGACCAGCCCCGGCGGCACGGCCAGCGGCGAGTCGGCCACCGAGGCGTGGGTCATCACCGCCGGCAGCTCGATCAGCGACTCGACCGCGCCCAGCGACTCGGCCAGGGTGAAGAGGCGGGTCGACTCCACGAAGCGGCGAGCGGCCGTCTCTCCGTCGCGCAGCACGAAGCTCAGCATCGCCCCAGGCATCCGCATCTGCCGCTCGACCAGCGGCCGCTGGGGATGGTCCGGCAGGCCCGGGTAGAGGACCCGCTCGACCTCGGGCCGGCGCAACAGCCAGGCGGCGATCAGAGAGGCGTTCGCCGTGGCGCGGTCCATCCGCACCGCCAGCGTGCGCAGGCCGCGCAGCACCAGCCAGCAGTCGAACGGGCTCGGTACCGCGCCGGCGGCGTTCTGGAGGAAGCGCAGCCGCTCGGCCAGCTCCGTGCTGCGCGTCGCCACCAGGCCGCCGACCACGTCGGAGTGGCCGCCCAGGTACTTGGTGCTGGAGTGCAGCACCAGGTCCGCGCCCAGCTCCAGCGGCCGCTGCAGGTAGGGCGTGGCGAAGGTGCTGTCGACCACGGTCAGTGCTCCCGCCTCGCGCGCCAGCCGCGAAACCTCCCCTATGTCCACGATCTTCATCAACGGGTTGGTCGGCGTCTCGATCCAGACCATCCGCGCCCGTCGCGCGCCGCCGACCATGGCGGCCACGGCATCGGCGTCGGACAGGTCGACCGGGTCGACCTCGATCCCGTATCGGCGCCAGACCCTGTCGGCCAGGCGCCAGGTGCCGCCGTAGACGTCGTCGCTGACGATCAGCCGGTCGCCAGGCTCGAGCAGGTAGAGCAGGTTCTGGGTGGCGGCCATGCCGGAGGCGTAGGCCAGGGCGTGGTCGGCCGCCTCGAGCTCCGCCATCGCCCGCTCCAGCACCCGGCGGGTCGGGTTGTCGGTGCGGGCGTACTCGAAGCCGCCGCGCGTCTCGCCGACGGCGTCCTGCTTGAAGGTGGTCGCCAGCTGGATCGGCGGCACCACCGCCCCCGTCGCCGGGTCGGGCTCAGCGCCGGCATGGACCGCCAGCGTCTCGATCCGGTCGGTTCGTTCGGTCATCGGCGGCCATTGTGGCACGGGGCATGCGCCCACACCGGCCGACCGCCAGGCTCCATCCATGGACTGACCGACGGACTGACCGATGGAGGTGAACCGATGACCGAGCGCACCGACCAGCTCGAGCAGCACCGCACCGATGCCGACCTCGAAGAAGAGCGCGCCCAGGCGCCGCGCCGCGCGAGCGAGCCGCTCGAGGGCTCGGAGTTCGCCGCCTCCTCGGCGCAGTCGGGCGGCAACTACGCCAACCAGGGCGCGACCGCCTCCGACACCGTCGGCGACCCGCTCTCGGAGCCCGAGGACGAGCGGATGGGCGGCGAGTCGCCGTCCCAGGACCAGCCGGCGGACGAGGAGAGGGTGGACCAAGGCCCGGACATCGGCGACGTCTACCGCTCCGGCTCCTGAAGCCTGCCCGCGCCGCTGGGTCTGCCCTTGCCGGCGGGAGTAGCGTGTGCCCATGGCCGATAAGGAGAACTGTCACTTCTGCGGCGCGCCCATCGACGTGGGCGAGGTCTGGATGGAGGCCGATCTCGAGGGGTCGCGCGCGGTCGCGCACGCGGAGTGCGTCTACCGCGAGGAGCCGACCGCCCAGGAGCACGCCGCCTGGATGCCGGGAGAACCCGGCCCCCAACCAGCGAGCCGCGCGTGACCCGAGCCGCCAATCACCCCCTTCCCGGCGCGACCTCTCCCCGGCGGGCGGTCCGACCCAGGTGCGTGGCTCGCCAGTCGTAGTCGGCGACCTGCTCGTCAGGCCCCAGCAGGCCCGTCTCCCGCAGCCACTCGTCGCTGTACAGCTTCCCGACGTAGTTGCGCCCGCTGTCCGGCAGCAGCAGGACCAGCAGGGCGTCGGGATCGTCGAGCTCGCGTGCCAGCTGAAGCGCGGCCCAGATGGTGGTGCCGCTCGACTCCCCCATCAGGATCCCCTCGGCCGCCGTGGCGACCCGCGCCATCAGCATCGAGTCGCGGTCGGTGACGCTGACCACCAGGTCGCAGATCTCCGCGTCGTAGGTCGCCGGCCAGAAGTCCTCCCCGATCCCCTCGGTCAGGTACGGGTGCACCGGCCCGCCGGCGTAGACCGACCCCTCCGGATCGGCGCCCACGACCTGCACGCCGGGGTTGCGCTCCTTGAGGTATCGCCCGGTGCCGGTCACCGTCCCGCCCGTGCCCAGGCTGGTCACGAAGTGCGTCACCCGCCCGGCGGTCGCCTCCCAGATCTCGGGTCCGGTGGTCAGGTAGTGCGCCTGGGGGTTGTTCGGGTTCGAGTACTGGTCCGGCTTCCAACCGCCGGGGATCTCCCGCGCCAGCCGATCCGACACCCGGTAGTAGCTCCGCTCGTCGTCGGGGTCGACGTCGGTCGGGCAGATCACCACCTCCGCCCCGTACGCGCGCAGGAGCGCGCGCTTCTCCTCCGACTGCTTGTCGGCCATGGCGAAGATGCACCGATACCCCTTCACCGCGGCCGCCATCGCCAGCCCAACGCCGGTGTTCCCGCTGGTCGGCTCGACGATCGTCCCGCCCGGCTTCAGCAGCCCCTCGCGCTCGGCGGCCTCGATCATCGGCAGCGCGATCCGGTCCTTGATCGAGCCTCCCGGGTTCAGCGCCTCCAGCTTGGCCACCAGCCTGGGCTTGACCGCTGCGCCGATACGGTCCAGCGCCACCAGCGGCGTGCCCCCGATGGCGGCGGTGACGTCGGGCAGGATCTCGCCCGGACGTTCAGCCAGCGGACGGCTCCGAGCTGGTCCGCCGCGCCTCCTCGGCCGCGTCGGGTGGAGGCTCATCGGGCTCCTCGTCCGCGCGCATCCAGGCGCCCGGCGTCCCCCAGCCCATCCGGTGGCGGAGCACCAGGAAGCCGCCGGCCAGCACCACGGCCGCGATGCCGAGCAGCATGGCGGTCGGGATGCCGGCGATCACCCAGTTGCCGGTCCGCATCGGCTCGAGCGCGGTGCGCACCGCGCCGTACCAGACCAGGTAGAGCAGGAAGACGTCGCCGTCGTAGAGTCGCGCCGCGAAGCGCCGCGCCACCCACAGCAGCACCACCACGCCGACCAGGTTGAGGATCGCCTCGTAGGCGAAGAGGGGGTGGAAGCGGGTCGCGTCGACCGGGTAAGCGTTCAGGTCGGTCCACTGTTCCACGCGGTGGGCGGCGTCGATGGGGATCCCCCACGGCAGGTTGGTCGGAGGCCCGTACAGCTCCTGGTTGACGAAGTTGCCCAGGCGCCCGATCGCCTGGCCCAGCAGCAGTGCCGGAGCGAAGATGTCGAACCAGCGCGCCGTGTTCAGCCCGGTGAAGCGGGTGTACAGGTACACGGCCAGCGCGCCGCCGGCGATCACGCCGGGGATGCCGACGCCCCCGCTCCAGACCTGCGGGATCAGGGCGGGGTTCTGGGAGTAGAACTCCCATTCGTGGATGACGTGGTAGATGCGGGCGCCGATGACCGCCAGCACGATCACGAGCAGCAGCATCGACCAGCCACGGTCGGGGTCCTCGCCGCGGCGTCGGGCCTCGGCCGTCCCGACCAGCGAGGCGACCAGCACCGCGGCGGCGATGATGATCCCGTACCAGTGGATGGCGAACGGGCCGATCTGGAATGCGATGGGGTCGATCACCGGGAGATTCTAGCGATAGACGTCGGTAAGGTCGCTGACGTCCCGGCGGGCCGCCGCAGTCCGACCGCAGGCGGCGGGTGACAGAGTGCGCCGATGAGGCGAGGGCGGATATCGTGCATCCCCATGGCGACAGGCCGCAGCACGCATGACTGAATCGGCAATGGTGGCGACCGGAGAAAGGGCCCCCCGGGTGGGGGCGCCCACCCGCCTGCTGTCGCTGCGGCACCTGCTGACGCTGTCGATCTACTGGTTCGGCATCACCTCGATCTGGGCCGGGCTGAACACGATCGTGCTGCCGGCACGGATCGAGGAGATCAACCCCGCCCAGCTGGGAACGCTGCTGGCGGTGATCAACACCGTCGGCGTCATCGCCCCCATCCTGATCCAGCCCACCGTGGGCGTGATCAGCGACTACACCATGACGCGCTGGGGGCGGCGCAAGCCGTACATCCTGGTCGGAACGCTGCTGGACGTCGTCTTCCTCTTCGCGCTCGCCACCTCGCAGACGTTCCTGGCCATGGTCGCCTTCTACTTCCTGCTCCAGGTCAGCTCCAACTTCGCCCAGGGACCCTTCCAGGGCTACGTGCCAGACCTCGTGCCGGCCCGACAGGTGGGAATGGCCAGCGGGTTCATGGGAACCATGATCGTGCTGGGCCAGATCGGCGGGGTCGCGATGGCCAGCATCGGCATCGCCATGGGCAGCTTCTTCATCGCCACCATCGCCCTGGGCTTCATCGAGCTGATCACCATGGTGGTGCTGGTGGCGACCATCGACGAGGGGTCGGCGGCTCCCCGCCGCACGAGGTCGTGGCTGGGCGTGGCGCTCTCCGCTTGGGGGACGGACATCCTGCGCGAGCGGAGCGTGCTGTGGCTGCTGGCGGTGCGGGCCCTCTTCCTGGGAACGGTGGCCGCTCCGATCAACCTGGCACTGCCGTACTTCCGGCGCAGCCACGAGATGAGCCTCCAGGACGCGACCGGGACCGTCTTCATCGGCACGGTCATCATCGGCGTCGCGACCGCCGCGGCAGCCATACCCGGCGGGCGGCTCTCCGACCGGTTCGGCCGGAGGCCCATGATCTGGGCCGCCTGCGCCCTCGCCGCCGCCGGTATGATCGGCCTGGCGCTGGCCCCCACCCCTGTCCTGGCCATCGCACTGCTGGTGCCCTTCGGTATCGCGGCCGGCATCTTCCTGTCGGTCGACTGGGCGCTGATGACCGACGTCATCCCAAAGAGCACCTCGGGCCGCTACATGGGCATCCTCAACGTCGGCACGGCCATCGCCGCACCGATCTTCCTGGTCGCCGCCGGGCCCACGCTCGACATCGTGGGACGGGCGATGGGCGAGCCCTACGGCCCCCGCGCCGCGATGCTGGTGGCGGTGCTGTGGCTGATCGGCGCCGCACTGGCGCTGATCCCGGTGGACCCTCGGCGGCGCGAAACGTAGGGTAGGCGGATGGACGCATCGGGCAGGGGGCAGCGCCGGCGCAGCCCTCGCATCGGCGAGGTGCGAGGAACGTGGCGCTACCGGCTGATGTGGCTCGCCAACCGGATCGTCATGCGGCTCCTCTTCGACGTCCGCGTCG
>CAYXZN010000083.1:0-8749 GCA_964469325.1 uncultured Steroidobacteraceae bacterium | reverse complement strand
GCCGAGGGGATCGACCGCGGCGCGCTCGACCCGGAGGCGACGATCACCCTGGACATGCTGACCCTGGTGGCCGAGGTCCACCTCGCCTTCGACGAGCAGCGGCAGTACCAGCTGGCGATCGACCACATCTTCGGGCCGCAGATCCTGCCCGCCCAGATCGCCCAGTACCAGCGGGCGGACACGCCGGAGCGCCTGGAGCGGCTGCTCACCCGCTTCGCGGGATACCCGGCCCTGATCGACCAGTACATCGGCACCCTGGCGGAGGGGCTCTCCGACCAGCGCACGTCGGCCGAGGTGCCGGTGCGCCGCGCGGTCGAGCAGATCGAGCGGATGCTCGCCGTCCCCGCGGCGGAGGCGCCGCCGGTGCAGCTGGCCCAGGTCCCCGACGACGCGGCCCGCGGACGGGTGCGCGAGGCGGTCGAGCAGCACGTCTACCCGGCGCTACAGACGCTGCACGAGTTCCTTGGCCATACCTACGCGCCCCAGGCGCGCTCCGCCCCCGGGATCAGCGCCACCCCCGGCGGCGAGGAGGCGTACCGGCTCGCGATCCGGATGTCGACCACCGTCGCCGCCGATCCGCGGGAGGTGCACCGCTTCGGCCTCGAGGACCTGGAGCGGATCGAGGCCGAGAAGGACGAGATCGCCCATCGGCTCGGGCATCGCGAGCGCCACGAGCTCAGCCAGGCGCTGGCCGACGACCCGGCCAACCGGACCGAGGAGCCGCATCGGCTGGTGGAGCTGGCCAAGGAGCAGACCGCCCGCGCCTTCGCCGCCGCCCCCGACTACTTCACCCGGCTACCGCGCGAGGACTGCGTGGTGCTGCCGGTCGAGGCGTACCGCGAGCAGGAGGCGCCCCCCGCCTTCTACATGCCGCCCGCCCTCGACGGATCCCGGCCCGGGCAGTACTACATCAACACCTACCAGCCCGGCGAGCGGCAGCTGCACAAGCTCGCCGCGATCACCTTCCACGAGGCGACGCCGGGGCACCACTTCCAGCTGGCGATCGAGCAGGAGCTCGAGGGGCTGCCCGCCTTCCGCCGGCTCGGCTCGCGGCTGGCGGGCGTCGCCTACGTCGAGGGCTGGGGACTGTACTGCGAGCGGCTGGCGGACGAGATGGGGCTCTACCGCGACCAGCCGGAGCGGCTGGGGATGCTCGAGGCGCAGTCGTTCCGCGCCGCCCGGCTGGTGGTCGACTCGGGCCTCCACGCCTTCGGCTGGACCCGCGACCAGGCCATCACGTTCATGCACGAGCGCGGCTCGCTGCCCATGGTCGACGCCGCGATCGAGGTCGACCGCTACACGGTGTGGCCCGGCCAGGCGCTCAGCTACAAGATCGGCCAGCGCGAGATCGAGCGTGCGAGGGGCGAGATCGGCGAGCGGATGGGAGAGCGCTTCGACCTGCGCGCCTTCCACGACCAGGTGCTCGCCCACGGCGCCGTCCCCCTCGAGACGCTGCGTCGCGAGCTGCCCGGCTGGGTCGATGCGGCCCTCGCCGTCGGTTAGCCACTCGCCCCGCCTTCACGGCGCGTGTAATCGACTCGCGGGTGATTCGCGCCACAGGGACCGGCCAGGGTGAGTGGAGGAAAATCGAAGAGATCGCCCATCTCGAGGCTCTATTACCTGAGCGTCACACGGAGTGATGCCGCCTGGTGGGAGTCGTGGAGCGAAGCCTCGTGGTCCAGGCCCAGAGCGGCGACCGAGCTGCGTTCACCGAGCTGGCCGCGGCAATCGGAGATCGGCTGTACGCCGTCGCGTATCGGATCCTGCGCGATGCGGACGTGGCAGAAGATGTCGCCCAGCAGACGATCATCACCGTCTGGCGCGAGCTGCCGCAGCTCCGGGACCCTGACCGTTTCGAGACGTGGGCGTTCCGCGTGCTCGTCCGGGCCTGCTACCGCGAGGGACGCAGGAACCGCCGAGGCAGTGTGAACCTCTATGAGCTGGAGCTCAGCGACGAGGCGCCCGATCCGGGCATCGCCGTCGCCGATCGGGACCAGCTGGAACGGGGGTTTGCTCGGCTGGCACCGGACCAGCGCACCGCGATCGTACTGCAGCACTATCTCGGCTACACCCTCCCCCAGATCGCCGAGCTCACCGATGTGCCGCTCGGCACCGTCAGCTCCCGGCTGCACGCTGCCAAGCGCGCGCTTCGGGCAGCGCTGGAAGCCGATCGGCGCCCGGGCCGGACCAGGGACGTGCCAGCATGAGCGTCGACCGCGACCTCGACCGGCTGCTCGACGCGTGGCTCGACGATGGCCCGTTCGTCCTGCCCGAGCGCGCGTTTCACGCCGCGCTCGACACCGTCGACCGAACACCCCAGCGCGGCGAGCGCCGCGCATTCTGGAGGTACCTGACCATGATCGGAACCGCTTCGCAGCGCCGTCTCGCCCCGCTGGCGGTGGTCGGCGCGGTAGCGGCGGTGGCCGTGATCACCGCCACCGCCGTTGCACTTCTTCAGCCGCGCTTCGGCGGTCCGTCTCCCGGCGAGGCGTCCCCCATCGTCCTGACCCTCGAGGACGTCAAGACAGTGGTTCTCCAGCCTCACGAGGCGCCCGCAGGCACGGAGTACAGCGAAACGCTGTCGGGTCGGGTGAACCTTGGCCTGATGGCGGGCTCCGACGCCAGCCTCCTGGAGGGGTGGAGGGAGCTCGGCCTCGGCGATACCTGGCACTCGCTGTTCCGAGGCGCTGGTGGCCAGTGGGCGTCGGCCGCCATGCTCTGGCCGGATGCCGAGGCGGCGAGCCAGGCGCTCGCCCTCCATCGCACGGCGCTGCCGGCCCAGCTCGGCGGGGAGCAGGCGATCCCCGCCCCGGCGCTGGGCGAGGAGAGTGCCTGCTACAGCTACACCACCAACCGCGTCTTCGGCGACGCCGGGACGCTCTGCCTGTTCCGGGTCGGCAACGCCACCTTCTTCGTGCCCGGCAGCGGAGACGGTGTCGAAGCCGACGAGGTGATCCGCGTCGCGCAGCTCGTCGCGAGCCGCGCGGCGGCTGTCGAGTAGGACCGATGGGCAGGGGCTGGTCCACCTGCGCCTGCCCGTATCCAGCCCGGTGTTCGGCGATCCGGCGCACGGGCCACCGAGGTCTTGGCCCGCCATCCGGGCAGGCTGGTGGCTACCTCGCCGTCCAGGGGTCGAAGTCGGGGTCGAGCTGCTCCTGCGCCGGTCGATCGGCCTCTGGCACGTTGCGGAGGTTGACCCGCACCCGCCACCAGACGGTGGAACGGCCGCGCATCGCGTCGACCAGCACGTCCTCCTCGCGGACATGGCCGGCCGCCGCCGGGTGACGGCGGCGCCATCGGTCCAGTCCGGCCAGCGCGTCGTCGCGGGCCTGGGCCTGGCCGATCACCACCAGCGGCTGGGACGAGCGCCTTCGGCCGGTGGCCGATGGTCCGCCGTCGGTGCGCCGATGGGGCGCCGACGGACGGGCCGGTGCGACCGAACCGACGCGGCCCCGGGGGGCGTCGGGATCGGTGGGTGGCCGTGGGTCGACGCGCGGCGCGCGCTGCTTCGAGGGCTGCACCCGTGGCGGCTCGCCGGGCTGCTTGGCGTAGTGGGGCGGCCAGGGCGCGTCGCCCAGCCCCTGTGCCTCGTCGCGAGCCGCCAGCTCGAGCAGCGGCTCCAGCGAGAAGGCCCGCTCGTCGATGGCTGCGCCCGGGTCGCCGGCCTTCGCCAGCCGATCGGGCACGCTGTGGATGGTGAAGTCCTCCAGCTCGGCGTCGGGCACCTCTGACCACTCGAGCGGGGCCGAGACCCGCGCGTCGGGCACGGGCCGCACCGAGTAGGCCGACGCCACCGTCCGGTCCTTGGCGTTCTGGTTGTAGTCGATGAAGATCCCGTGCCGCTCCTCCTTCCACCACTTGCTGGTGGCGAGCGTCGGGGCGCGGCGCTCGACCTCCCGGGCGAGGGCCAACGCCGCCCGCCGCACTTCCCCGAAGCCCCAGCGCCGCTCGATCCGCACGTAGACGTGAATTCCCCGCGAGCCCGAGGTCTTGGGGAAGCCGGCGAGGCCGTGGTCGGTGAGCACCTCTCGAACGACCATGGCCACCTGGCGGACGTCGGGCCACCCGGCGCCGGGCGTCGGGTCCAGGTCCACCCGCAGCTCGTCGGGGTGTTCGAGGTCATCGGCCCTGACCGGGTGGGGGTTGAGGTCGATGCAACCCAGGTTCACCACCCACGCCAGGGCGGCGGGGTTGGAGACGACCACCTCGTCCGCGGTGCGGCCCGACGGGAAGGCGAGCTCCACGGTCGAGACGTACTCCGGGACCTGCTTGGGGGCGCGCTTCTGGAAGAAGAAATCGGCCTCGGCGCCGTCGGGGAAGCGCTTGAGCGCCATCGGCCGATCGCGCACGCCGCGGATGGCGCCGTCGGCGACGGCCAGGTAGTAGCGCACCAGGTCGAGCTTGGTGACCCCGATGCGGCCGAAGAAGGGCTTCGACGGGTTCGAGATGGCCACCTGGTGGCCGCCGATCTCGACCGTCTCGGACTCCGAACGCGCCATCGCGCTACGGTAGCCTCTGCGTCCACCGCGGGGCAGGGCACGCCGATTGCGACCGCCCCCCGGCTTCAAAGCCATGCAGCGCATCAAGCAGCTCCTGGGCGACGTCGACCGATGGCTCCAGCGCCACCGGTCGACCCGCGTCGCGCGGCGAGCCGCGCTCGCGTTCATGCGGCACGAGGCGCTCCAGTACGCGGGCAGCATGGCGTACTACGCGGTGCTCTCCGTCTTCCAGCTGCTCGTGCTGGGGGTGGTGGTCGTCAGCTTCTTCCTCGGCGAGGGCGAGGCGCGCCGCTTCGTGGTCGAGCAGGTCGAGGCCGGGACGCCGATCGACGCCGAGACGGCGACGGCGGTCATCGACGGCATCATCCAGTCGCGCGGCGGGATCGGGGTGGTGAGCATCGTCTTCCTGGCCTGGGGAGCGCTGGGGCTCTTCTCTGCCCTGAACCGCGGCATCTCACGCGCATTCCCCAAGGCGCCGCCGCGACCCTTCTGGCAGGACAAGCTGATCGGCCTGCTGCTGATGAGCGTCACCGGCGTGCTGGCGGTCGCCTCGGTGGCGATCGGGATCGTGACCAACATCGTGCTCGGCGCCGCCCAGCAGGTCGTCGAGCAGCTGCCCTTCAGCGGTGCGGTGCTGTCGCTGTTCGCGGTGCTGGTGCCGCTGGGCCTGATGTTCGTGGCCTTCCTGATCATCTACCGGGTCGTGCCCAACCGGGCGGTGGCGCTGTCCGAGATCTGGCCGGGCGCGCTGCTGGCCGCGATCCTGTGGAGCATCCTGCGCATCGGCTTCACCTACTACGCGACCAACATCGCCAACTACGACTCCGCCTTCGGGCCCATCTCGACCGCGGTCACCCTGCTCGTCTTCCTGTACTTCGCCAGCGTGGTGGTGCTGCTGGGCGCGGAGCTGGCACGCGCGAACGTGGTCGACGAGGAGCTGGCGGCCGAGGCCGCCGTGGACCGCCGCGCCGAGGAGGCCGCGGCGAGCAGCGAGCCGAGGCGGGCAGCAGCGAGCGAAGGGAGCGCCCCGCCGGCGGTCGAGGGCGGCACCTCCCCGCGGCGGCGCGTCCCGCGTTGGGCCGTCGTGGCCGGGGCAGCCGTGGCCGGTATCTTCCTGGGCCGAAAGAGCCGTCGCCCTTGAGGCTGGGCTCGCTTCGGGCGAGCCAGAATCTTCAGCGGCGTAGTACGACGCTGTAGTACGTTCGGGCCCGATGCGGTGGGCGCCTGCCCGCCGCTAGCATCGCCGTGGGCACGCACGGGGGTAACGGGTGGAGCACCGGGCACGCCGGAAGGGGCACGCTGGCGGAAGCCGTTTCGCCGTGCTCGCCGTATCGCTGCTTGCGGTCCTGGCCGCCCTCCTGCCCGCCGAGCCGGCCAGCCACGTGCTCGCGGCCGACCCGCTGGCCGAGGCCCGAGCCCGCCAGGCCCAGCTCCAACGCACCGTCGCCGACCAGAAGGCGAAGATCGCGGCGCTGCAGCGCGACGCGGCTCGCCTGGACCAGGCGCTCGACGCGGCCCAGGCCGAGCTGGCCAGCATCACCGCCGAGTACGACCGCGTGGCGGGACTCCTCGTCCAGGTGCGCCAGGAGATCGACGAGATCACCGCCCAGCTCGAGCTGCTGCGCGAGCAGATCGCGGAGCTGGACGCGGAGCTGGCGCTGGTGAAGGAAGAGGTGCGGCAGCGGACCGAGGAGCTCGACGCTCGGCAGGCCCTGCTGGAGGATCACCTCCGCGCCGCCTACGAGCGGAGCCAGACCTCGCTGCTCGAGATCCTGCTGGCGGCGGACACGCTCGACGTGGCGGCGACCCAGGTCGGCTACCTGCTGACCGTATCCGACCAGGACCGCCAGCTGGCGGACGACATCCGCGCGCTGCGCCGGGAGCTGACCGTTCGCCGTGCGACGCTCGCCGAGGGGCGCCGCCAGCTGACCGCGGCGCGGCGCGCGGCCGAAGAGCAGGAGGCCGTGCTGCGCGATCGGCAGCAGCAGCTGACCGAGATGGAGGCCCAGCTGGCCGAGCTGAAGGCGGCGGCCGAGCGGAAGCGGGCCGAGCAGGAGGCGGCGCTCAACGCCGCCTTGGCGACCAAGGCCGATCTCGAGGCCGCGTACGCCGACAACGTGAAGGCGGCGCAGGCGGCGAACGCGCTGGTCGCCCGGCTCGAGGCGGAGGCGGCGGCCCGGCAGCGGGCGCTCGAGGAGGCACGGCGCCGGCAGGCCGAGGAGGAGCGACGTCGACGCGAGCAGGCGGCGACCTCGGGCTACGGGTTCCGCTGGCCGGAGGTGGGCTTCTGGGTGACGCAGGAGTTCGGCCCGACCAGCTTCGCGCTGGAGCCGCCGTACACGTACAACGGCGTCTACTACCCGCACTTCCACGGTGGGATCGACATCGCCGCGGGCTGTGGGACGCCGATCATGGCGATCGGCTCGGGCGTGGTGGTCGCATCGGGCCGTCCGCTGTGGCCGTACGACTCTGCCTACGGGGTGATCATCGACCACGGCAACGGCATCCAGGCGTGGTACTGGCACCTCCAGGCGCGCGTCATCGTCTCGCCCGGGCAGCCGGTCACGCGCGGACAGCTGATCGGCTACGAGGGGACCACCGGCTTCTCGACCGGCTGTCACCTGCACCTGGCCATCAACCGCGCCGGATGGCAGAACCCACGTCACTACCTGCCCTAGCGGCCATCCCGGCCCGACCCGGCCCGGCCCGACCCGGCCACGCCAGGCCCGGGCCCAGGCCCAGGCCGCGGGTCAGGCGGTCGTCAGCTCCGGAGCCGCCACCGCGGGCCGGTAGAGCTGGTCGACGTACTCGCCCAGCATGCGCGCCGTGCTGAACTGCCAGATCGCCGCCTGGATCGCGGAGCGCATGGTGCCGACCCAGGCGTGGGGGACGCCGTCCTCGCCGCGCTCGTAGTAGCGCGGCGCGATCTCGGTCTCGAGCAGCCGGTACAGCTCGTTCGCGTCGGTGGCGTCCTGCGCCGCCTCGTCGCCGGCGGTCTCCCGTCCGCCGATGGCCCAGCCGTTCGTGCCGTCGTACGCCTCGTCCCACCACCCGTCGAGGACGCTCGCGCTGGGGATGCCGTTGACCGCCGCCTTCATGCCGGACGTGCCGGACGCCTCCATCGGCCGCCGGGGATTGTTGAGCCAGACGTCGACCCCCCCGACCAGGAAGCGGGCGATCCGCATGTCGTAGTCCTCGAGGATGAAGATGCGGCCGCGCACGCCGGGTGAGCGTGACAGGGCGAAGATGCGCTGGATCACGCTCTGCCCGGGGCGGTCCGCCGGGTGCGCCTTGCCGGCCAGGACGATCTGGACCGGGTGATCGGGGTGGTTGACGATCCGCGCCAGGCGCTCCTCGTCGTGGAACAGCAGGTCGGCCCGCTTGTAGGTGGCGAAGCGGCGCGCGAAGCCGATCAGCAGCGCGTCGGGGTCGAGCACCTCGCGCACCTCGCGCAGGATGGCCGGCGACTCTCCGTGGCGGGCGAACTGGCGGAGCAGCCGTCCCTCGACGAAGGCGATCAGCTCCCGCTTCTGCTGCCGGTGCGCCGACCACAGCTCCTCGTCCTCGACGCGGCTGAGGCGCTTCAGGCGCTGCGGGTCGTTGGGGTCGGTCGCCAGGTTGCCGCCGATGGCGCGCTCGAACTGGCGGCGCATCGGCCGGCCCAGCCAGGTCGGGATGTGGACGCCGTTGGTGATGGCGCGTATCGGGTGCCCGGCGAGCGGCTCCCAGGTCTCGGTGGCGGTCGCCCCGTGCAGGCGGCTGACCGCATTCGCGTCGGCAGCGTGGCGGAGCACGAAGGCGGTCATGTCGAAGGGCGCGTTCGGGTCGTCGGTCCTCCCGCGGCCCAGCTCCAGGAGCCGGTCGGGTGCCATCTGGGTGGCGGCGAACCACGCCCCCAGCAGCCGGGTCGCCAAGCCGCGGTCGAACACCTCGTTGCCGGCGGGGACGGGGGTGTGGATGGTGAAGACGGCGTTGCGTCCGACGCGCCGCAGCGCCTCTTCGGCGTCGATCGGCTCGGCGGCGATCAGCTCGCGGGCGCGCTCGAGCAGCAGGAACGCGGAGTGCCCCTCGTTGAGGTGCCAGACCGCCGGCTCGATCCCGAGCGCGCGCAGCGCCCGGACGCCCCCGACGCCCAGCACCAGCTCCTGGGACATCCGCATCTCGCGGCCGCGGACGTACAGGATGTGGGTGATGGGCCGGTCGGATCCGTCGTTGGCGGGCGTGTCGGTGTCGAGCAGCAGGATCGGCAC